>NZ_JAVRCL010000016.1:0-109295 GCF_034530775.1 Nostoc sp. DedSLP04
TGACCTTTGTGAAGGTTGGCTGCTTGCAAAAGAGACTTAACGGGAAAAGTCAGCTCAGAAATGAGGGGCAATAGTTTACTGACTCAATAGCCCTAACGCCATTTCAAGGTACACCTTAGCCTTGTGAGCGCTAGCAGCTTCTCTTGGCTGTATGAGCGCAGTGAGCGATCGCAGTTATCAGCCCGTCTAGCCTTGATTACACGGCATGGCTAGCAAGAAGAACTGTTTTTGTGTCAAACATGTCAGATACACACACTAGTATCTCAGGCTTTAATAAGTTGGTGCATCTTAAAACGACTAATCGATATAAAGCTCTGCACTAGCAGAATACCCAAAATTCAGTGCTGACAACATGTCTACCATTATGTTAATGCGGTTTTTTTGTATCAGTGAACCACTGTGTCAGGGTTTTATTTGTGCTGTAATCTATGCCAGGAACCGGACTTGAACCGGTGACACGAGGATTTTCAGTCCTCTGCTCTACCAACTGAGCTATCCCGGCTGGGGCTTTTGTGAGCCACGATTAATCAATGTAGCAAAGATAAAAGAATATAGCAAGTCTTTGGAGAAAAATAGTTATGCAGGTTTCAAACTCAACTTAAACCAGACGAAAACGGCTACAAATAGGAGAAACTGGACAAGAACAATACTTGGCCCAGAAGCAAGGTTGAAAATACCTGAAACAATAATGCCAGCAATGCTGCTAATGGAACCAACTATCACCGACATGACTAGAAAGCGGGTGAAGTGGTGACTCATCAGTTTGGCGGTGGAGGCGGGAATGACCAAAAAGGCGTTCACCAGTAAAACACCAACAGCTTTAATCGCCACAGCAACGGCGAGTGAAAGCAAGACCACAAAAGCGTAGCGGTACAATTGGACGGGAACGCCTTGAACTTGCGCTACATCGGGGTTAAGGGTTAATAAAATTTGCTGTCGCAGAGTTGATAGTAAAAATATGCTACCTCCCACAAGGACTAGCAGCGTCAAAATCAAATCTGTGGTGTCGATCGCTAGAATATCCCCGAACAGTACAGCCATCAAGTTGCCACGATATCCTTTAATTTGGCTCGTGAGAATTAAACCGATCGCTAATGCTCCAGATAGCACGATGCTAAGTACGCTATCGCTAGCTAAGTCGGTTTTGTCGATGAAGTAGAGGACAATAACCCCAAAAACTAAGGTAAAAGGTAATAGCATCCAAGTAGGATTTATTTGTAGCAGCACACCTAACGCCACACCTACTAATGCTGCATGACCAACCGCGTGGCTAAAAAATGACAACTGGCGCAAGGTGACAAAACTACCCAACATCCCGCCAAGTATTCCCATCAAGGCAGCACCGACAATCGCACGCTGTATCGAGGCAAGTTGTAACAACTCTAGCAAGTCATTACTACTAGCGATCGCAAGCCAAGTTATCTGACAATCATTGAATAAATTTATAATTACTGGCATAATTCATTCTTTAATTACGAATTACGAATTACGAATTACGAATTCTTTTAATGTTGGTGCTGGTAGCGGCTAAAACCTGGCCCGTAGGTTGCTAACAGGTTTTGCGGTGAAAGGGCAATTTCTGGCTTACCAGTACAAACAATGCTTTGGTTTAGGCAAAGCACGCGATCGCAATGCCGATTTACCATATCAATATCGTGAGAAACTTGTAATACTGTCCAACCTTCCTCTCGCTTTAATTCATTTAACAAAGCGTAAAAATCTGCTGCACCTTGTACATCAACACCAGCAAAGGCTTCATCTAGTACCAAGAGTTTCCGAGGCATTACCAAACAATAAGCCAATAAAACCCGCTTGAGTTGACCGCCACTAAGAGTACCAATAGCTTGATGCTGTAAATGATAAGCATCAGTTCGCCGTAAAGCTTCTGTTACTGCTGCCGATTTTTCTCGGTCTTGTTTCCACAGTTTGGAGAAAAATAAATTCTTTTTTTTCCCTTCCTTAGTCCATCCCAGTCCAACTAATTCGCTGACAGAAATGGGAAAGCTGCGGTCAAAAATGAAGTTTTGCGGCATATAGCCCAATGCGTGGCGTAAATGCCCCAATCTGGAAATTGGACGATCTAATATTTCAATCGTCCCAGCACTTCGAGGTATCAAATCTAAAACCGCTTTTACCAAGGTACTTTTACCAGCACCATTGGGGCCAACAATGGCTGTATCTGTTCCTGGTAATAATTCAAAGGAAACATCTCGAACAGCTAGATAGCTGCCTTGATAAACAGTTAATCCTTCTACTTTCAAAATAGGAATGTCATTAGTCATTGGTTATTGGTCATTGGTTATTGGTCATTGGTCATTGGTCATTGGGCATCGGGCATTGGGCATTAGGCATTGGTCATTGGTCATTGGTCATTGGTCATTGGTTTATGCTTAGTAACTTTAAATAAAAGACAAAGGACAAATGACAAATGACAAATGACAAAGGACAAAGGACAAATCTATTTACATGATGTTTCCAAAATTTTTAAATTAGCTTTCATTGCCTTGAAATAATGCTGTGGATCTGTTTCTCCAGTTTCTAAAGAATCCAGAGTACGCAAATTTAATTTCAAGTCTTTAGAGAGGCTGTTGAGCAGTTTATTATCTACTCCTGGTTCGCTAAATAAAGCTTTAACTTTGTATTTTTTCACAGCGCTGACGGCATTTTGGACATCTGTTGGTGAAAGTTGATCTTCAGGAATTTGCACCACAGCAACTTGCTTGAGGTTATAGCGTTTAGCTAAATATGGAAATGCATCATGAAAGGTAATAAAGGTGCAAGTGGGATTTTTCTGTAAAGTCTGCTGAAATTCACTGTTTAAACTTTCTAATTCTTTAATATAAGCTGTAGCATTTGCTTCGTAAGTAGCTTTGTTCCTCGGATCGGCAGTAATTAATCCGTCTCGAATATTTGTTACCTGCTGTTTTGCTAAAACTGGATCTAACCAAACGTGAGGATTACCTTGACTATGTTCGTGGTCTTTTTCATCTGACGTAGTTTTTACAACAGGTGAAATTGCATTTAAGGGTTTAATACCAATACTTGCATCAATTTCAGTTAATTTGGGATTTTGGGCATTTTTGACAGTACCTTCCAAAAATTCCTCTAAGCCTAAACCATTTTTCACTAACACCTTAGCAGTAGCGATCGCTTTGACATTTCCTGGTGTCGCTTGGTATTCATGTACCTCCGTACCAGGTGGCACTAGAATTTCTACATCTGCAACATCCCCAGCTACTGCCTTAGTAAACAAATATATCGGCAAAAACGTCGCTATTATTTTAGTTTTTCCCGACTGCGCCTGTGGGGTAGAAGCAGCTTCCTGTGCTTGCGGCGATTGTTCGGAAGTTGTTCCCTGATTTGGATTCGATTGGCTACACCCAGTAGCCATCGACAACATTAGCAGAGCAATTATAGGCAAGATGCCGCTTCTTTGCCTACCTGTTCTAATTTCTCTGCAATTCACAATCACCTATTTTGCCTCCAAAACGGATGCTGACTCTGCCTATGTCAAAATTCCTATTGACAACTTTATACTATAATAATTCTCATTCTCATTCTCCGTATATAATATCATTCTGGGTTTGCTGTGTAATGAGTAATAACAAAACTTTTTCAGACGGTACAGCCCTCTCCAATTTAGTTTTCCCTAAATAATTAGGATTTCTTGACTTTTTTTGTTAAAAAGTTTCCTGACTTCTGATAAGATTGCTGACAAATATTCTCATAAAATACACGTTTTTTAAACGTGGTTTGGGTGTGAGTTGGAGATCGGTGTGAGGAGAGAAATGCAAAAATTCTGGAAATATCTGCTAGTTAGTCCAGCAGTCTGCAATGTCATGCTATTTGTGAATACTGCTACATTTGCAGGTGAAACTTCTAGTATGTCTGAAATCAATCAAGTGCAAGTTTTAGCTAATCCAGACACAAAAGTTCAGACAAAAGCGCAAGTTACCTCCGTGTCTCAATTTTCTGATGTACAACCAACCGACTGGGCATTTCAAGCATTGCAGTCTTTGGTTGAACGCTATGGCTGTATTGCAGGATACCCAAATAGCACTTATCGCGGTAATCGGGCATTAACGCGATATGAGTTTGCTGCTGGTTTGAATGCTTGTCTCGATCGCGTTAACGAACTTATTGCTACAGCCACTGGCGATTTAGTTAACAAACAAGATTTAGCCACATTACAAAAGTTGCAAGAAGATTTTTCCGCCGAACTGGCGACACTCCGAGGTCGTGTGGATACAGTAGAAGCGCGAACTGCTGAATTAGAGGCGAATCAGTTCTCAACTACAACTA
This sequence comes from Nostoc sp. DedSLP04, assembly GCF_034530775.1. NCBI lineage: Bacteria > Bacillati > Cyanobacteriota > Cyanophyceae > Nostocales > Nostocaceae > Nostoc > Nostoc sp. DedSLP04. Next base: position 4,303 of record NZ_JAVRCL010000016.1, read on the forward strand.
AATTGCAAGGACAAGTTGTTGCAGTTGTTAGCGATGTGTTGTCAGGAAATACAGTCAACGGTGCGGAAATTACAGATAAGAATACAACTTTAGGGTTACGGGCGCGGATAGAATTAGTAACCAGTTTCACAGGGAAAGATACGCTGTTCACCAGAATCCAGGCTAATAATATTCTCGGCCCTAATATTGGTACGCCAGAGGGTAACTTATTTTTTACTGGCGAGGATGGTACTACTGATGCTGCGATAGATGCACTGTTTTACAGATTTCCCTTGGGCGAAAAAACAGAGGTTGTTGCTATTGCTAATGCAGGTGCAGCAGACGACCTTACCACTACTGTGAATCTCTTTGATGGTGATGGTGCTTTTGGTGCTTTGTCCACCTTTGGTACACGTAACCCAATTTATAACCAAATAAATGGCGCGGGGTTGGGAGTAACGCACGAGTTCAATGATAAATTGGCACTAAGTCTAGGGTATTTGAGTGGTACAGCTAATGACCCTACACCCAATAATGGTTTGTTCAATGGTTCTTATGGTGCGTTGGCGCAGCTGACAGTTAAACCAAGCGATCGCATTTCTATCGGTTTAACTTACATCAATTCCTATAATCAACCACTACTCACGGGTAGCAATGCCGCCACTTTCCAGGATATAGCAGCTATCCAGGGTTTACCAGAAGATCAAGTAGGATTTTCCAGTAATTCTTACGGTGTCGAAGCATCCATTGGCATCACTGATAACATCGTCTTAGGTGGTTGGGCTGGATACACCAACAGCCAAAGCTTGAGAGGAACTCGTGGAGACGTTGATATTTGGAACTATGCTGTCACCTTGGGCTTCCCTGACCTCGGTAAAAAAGGTAACTTAGCAGGTATCATCGCTGGTGTGGAGCCGAAAGTGACAAGTTCTGACATCGCAGGGTTGGATAGCGATCCTGATACATCCTATCATCTTGAGGCTTTTTACCAATATAAGCTGAGTGACAATATCACCATTACTCCTGGAGTCATCTGGTTAACATCTCCAGATCACAACGACACGAATGATGATGTTGTTATTGGTGCATTGAGAACCACATTCAGTTTCTAATTTTTAAAATCTTAAAAGAAGACGCAAAAGATAAATTTGCGTCTTTTTTTGTGTATAGGTTTAAAAATAGAACTTAGCATTTTTACCCAGCTTGATATAGCAAGGGACTGGGGACTGGTGACACTTCGACAAGCTCAGTGCATCGCTGGGGATTGGGTGAAAAGTCTTGTTGTGTCTAAGTTTTATCATCTGTTAATGTCCTAACCACCAAGGCTTGTGCTATATCTGAAAACAACGCGAGTTTGACAGTTAGGAAAAGTCAAAAAAGTTGCTCGATATGAATTTGCTTAATTGAACATCCACGCAGCTTGAAAAAAGTCGCGTTCGCAAAACATTGCATAACGATAAGTTGAATGCACAACAGAGTTGGTAGCGGCATAATTGTCAACCAAATTTTCTAATTGTTGTGTTAGTGGTTGAAAATCTGCACTGCTATAAGTACGAATCCAGTCTGCATATTGATGATCGGGAATACCGTTACCAGCCAATTTTTCTCCTAAAAAGGCATACAAACGCATACACGGAGACATCGCCGCCGCAGTTAAACCTACATCTTTGCTCCAAGCAGTTGCTAACAAAAAATCAGTATAGCGGCGGGTAGCAGATGCAGGTTCTACAGCATACAAATTGACTCCCCACTCAGAAGCATAACTACTATGCAGCCGTAGTTCTTCTAAAACCCCACTAGCTAAATTATGAAATGTGGTGAAACCTAACCAGTCTGGTGCTTTAGCTGCGGCGATACTGTAGGCACGGGCAAAAGCTTCTAAGAAAAAAGCATCTTGCCCTACGTAGTAAGCAAATTTAGCTCGCTCAAGAGTACCATCGCCAATACCTTGAACGAAAGGATGCTCTAAGCAAGCTTGGGCTAAGTCTTGATTTGCTGCCCATAATTCGTTAGATAAAGTCATTTGTTATTTGTCATTTGTCATTTGTCATTTGTCATTTGTACTGCCCTTCAACTACGCTCAGGAACCGCGAACGCGAACAGCGTCTCGTAGAGAAGCCGTAAAGCCTGCGGCATAGCTTCGCTTAAGGCGCAGCGTCTCGTAGAGAAGTATTTGTTAACTGTTATTATCTCTTTTAAAAAGGGAAGAAATTGAGCAAGACTGAGCCAATACTTCCCAAAAAGTCAACGAAGCTGGGTTTACCAGTACTTACCTTCTCATTGACGGGTGTTTGCAGTTCTTTGATAAAAGTTTGGGCTGTTAGGGTTCCAGTGCTGTTGTTTTGGGATGTAAACAATTTTTGTGCAACTTGAGCATCTTGGAATGCACCTTGTCTATCTAGTATTTGGTAACGGGCGACACCACGAGCTAGATAAGCATCTGCATATTCTGGTTTAATTGCGATCGCTTGATTAAAATAACTGATTGCTTGCTGTTGGTTGCCTTTTTGCCCTTCTGCTACACCCAGAGCATAAAAATCTGCTGGTGAAGCAATTTGTGATGGTATCGCAACTGCACCTTGAAAGTTAGTCCCATTCAAGTAAGCGCCAGTTAGTTCTGCATTTGCTAAATAAGTATTTCTCAAATCAGCACCCGTCAAATTTGCCCCATTAAATTTAGCTTCGCTCAGGTTAACGCCAAATAAACTCGCGCCACTTAAGTTTGCACCCCGCAAATCTGCACCGCTCAAGTTTGCACGGCTGAGGTTAGCACCTGTGAGATTAGCACCGCTCAAATTGGCTCCAGATAAGTCAGCCATCACTAAACCTGCACTCGTCAAATCACAGTTTTGACATTGTTTGGTTGCTAATAACTGTTTAACATGTTCAGAATTAGCTGCTTGTACGGTCGTTGTCAAACTAATCGTGGTTAAAAATGCAACTGCACTTAGAAGTTGATTCTTCATATTTATGTAATATTTTTTACTTAATAGCAGTATGAACTGAGATGGATTTATACCTCAGCATTATGATATGAGCAATCTCAATAATTTGTCCTCTGTAGTTGCCTACATCACTTATAAATTGGTGATACCTTTCCTGTGGAACCTTACGCTAAAGGATTATAGAAAAGTCGGAAAAGTATAAATTGAGCCGATATTAAGATTGATAACCCCAGTAACAAGGGTAAATGAGCATCATTCGTCAAGATAAATGATACACTTTACTAGAGGCGAAACTGATGTTACAAAATTAAACTCACTGCAAAATATCGCTTCCAAAAAATCATCTGTAACATCCAAATAATTAGTATTTTTTAAAATCAAGTCAATTAGTAGAGCAGTATCCAAGCCTAAAGTTTGCCCTATAACTGGACTAGTCATTGTCATCAGGGATGCTCTAACTCAGGAGCAAAATGATAGATTTGCTTTTGGATACCCTGATTTTAAATAAATATGAGACTATAGAAACATTAAGGCAGTCAGAAAAACGTGAGTCAGCAAGACAAACTCTTAGACAAAATTATCTCTGGGACTTCTGATACAGATATCCCCTTCGCCCAACTGTGGCAACTTTTATATACACTAGGCTTTGAAGAACGGATTCGTGGCGATCATCGTATTTTTGTCAAAGCCGATGTTGAGGAGATATTGAACCTGCAACATAAAAAAGGAAAAGCCAAAAGTTATCAAATTAAACAAGTTCGGGCAGTGATTCTCAAATATAAGCTAGGAAGTAAAAATAATGTTTCGGTATGAAATTATTCTCTACTGGAGTGAATTAGATGGAGCTTTTATTGCTGAAGTTCCAGAGTTATCAGGCTGTGCTGCTGACGGTGATACTTATCAAGAAGCACTGCATAATGTAGAATTAGTTGTGCAGGAATGGATAGAAACTGCTAAAGATTTGGGGCGTCCAGTTCCTGAGCCTAGACCACGTTTGATGTATATTTAATTGATACACAAAGCAAGTTAAACTGATTTTTTAGCACCATCAGAAATATTTAATACCACATTAGATACGGTTCGGAAAAATTTTCGCTAAAAGACCTAAAAATTTCTACTGGCTGCCATTATAGTATCTAAGTTATAGCGATTCTCATTTGAATGGGTACATAGTATTGCCCATTATTGTCAACTTCAGATCAAATGCTTGTACCACAAGTCGAATTACCCCCCTTAATTCCCCCGATATATTGGGGGTAAACAAGAAAATCCGGTTCCCTCCCCTTTATAAGGGGAGGGTTAGGGTGGGGTAAAAGAATATTTGATACATTAATCATAACTTTTCAAACATTCTTTAAGTGAAAAACTTAGTTACTGGCAACCTTACAAATTACCATAATATGTGATTTATATTTGTTAGTAGTATAGTGAATAAGTTGTAGTCCAGAACGTTCTAGCTCTTGCAATAGTTTAGGTATTTCATACTTGTGATGTCGCCAAATAGTAATCTCTTCACCTTTAGAGATTTCAATATTTTTATCTACACCCATGCGACTAAAATTTATAGTGTAATCATGACGTAGTTTCAGATTAGCAACAATACTATCTGTTTTTAAATCATATTTTCTCACTAGTTCGCAATCTTCAGATTTTATCCCAATCTTCTTTTTAACCCATCCATATACTTCTTCTACATGATACTTGCAGCCACCTCTAACTATTCCATCCCATGTAGAGTTAGAACCAGTTTCGTTAGTAAATACTAAAAGATCATTTTTTCCCATGCTATCTCTAAAATTTTTGAACACCTCATCTCTATTTTGATGATTTCCAATGGTAACACCTAAGTGTAAAAATATTTTTGTTGTGTCGTCAATTTCAAGGCTAGCTTGATTTTGGAATAAACTTTTGGGTACACAACTACTTTCTATGTCAATTGTGTAACTGAGAAAATCAATTAATGGAAACCATTTTTTAAAATTGCTTTTGGATACATGAAGCAATTCTTCACTAATATCTAAGGCAATATATTTATTAACTTTTCCTAGTTTGTTTAGTTTGCAAATAAACTTTTTAACTGGATAGGAATTACCTGCGCCAACGTCTATAATATTTACTCTATCACCAGCTTTTATATTACCATTTAGGTATTTAAAATTATCTTTTAAAAGGTCAATTTCTACATTTGCTCTTCCATACCATCTAGGAATAGCGTGTTTCAGATAAAAATCGTTCCAAATTTTGGCACCTCTCCCTTTATAAGAATACTTGAGAGGAATTTCTCGTCTGACTTCTAATGCATGAATTATCCCTGAAACTTCTTCTTCAGAAAAAAGAGAGTAGAACTCAGAACTTGGCTTTGCTGTGCGACTGATAGCAGGTGAAATATCACAGGGAAGTTGGGAATTGCTATGAAAATTTTGAGCCATTATTCTTGTTCTTTGGTTTTCTTCGGTCTTGAAATTGATTAGCCGCAATGCTTGCTAAAAATGTATTCTCCCATGCCACTGTCCCAAAACTCGGAATTTGCACCACAAACAAGAGAGGTACTCTATATTTCACATTCGCCACTATCAAATGGTCAATTGTTTTTTTACAATCAAAGTACGATAATTTTCCAATGATACAGGGGTAAATACCATTGGTTCAGCAACCAGAACTCCAGGAAACTTCGTCGATAAAGGCAACCCAGCGCGTGCTTAAAAGTTTAAGCACTTACCGATGGACTTCGCTTGGAGCATTGGTCAGCCTGTTGCTGTTGACGATCGCAAACGCACTCACTCCACAACTATTTCGGTGGGGAATTGATGAGGGAATCGCGCCAAAAAATCTCCAAATTGTGCTATATAGCGCCGCCTGGATGGTAGTCGCGGCGATCGCTCGTGGTGTATTTAACTTTGGACAAAGCTATTTAGCAGAAGCAGTGTCTCAGGGTGTTGCTTATGACCTGCGAAACAAAATTTTCAGCAAAATTCAAAATCTCAGTTTCAGCTTTCATGACCAGGCGCAGACTTCCCAACTACTAACCCGTGTTACCAGCGACATTGAACAAATTCGTACCTTTGTTGGTACTAGTTTAATTCAGGTCGTCAGTTCAGTTGTGACATTGGTGAGTATTTCGGTGGTTTTGCTGGTGATGAACTGGCAATTAGCACTGATTAGCCTAACAGCAGTGCCGATAACCGCATGGTTAATGGCACGATTCGTCAGCCGAAATAACAAACTTTTTCGGCAAGTACAAGAGCAACTGAGCAACCTCAATGCTATATTGCAAGAGAACTTGCTAGGAATCCGCGTAGTAAAAGCCTTTGTGCGGGAGTCAACCGAAAGGTCGCGTTACACAACTCTGAATGATGGCCTAGTCAAGGCAAACATGAAGACCATTAGCGCCATCCGCGATACCTTTCCCTTGATATTCTTGCTGAGTAATTTGGTAACACTGGCAGTTTTCGCCTATGGGGGAGCGCAGGTGATTGGGCGCAGATTTTCCATTGGCGAGCTGGTGGCGTTTAACTCCTATCTAGCGTTGATTCTCCAACCGATTTTGTTGATTGGATTTGCCGCACCCGCGATCGCTCAAGCAGCTGCTTCCGCCGAACGAGTCTACGAAGTTGTGGATGCAGAGGTAGAAATTCACGATTGCCCCGGTGCTGTCCCCTTTGACACCTGCGGTGGTAGAATTACCTTTGAAAATGTTTCCTTTCGCTATCCCGGAGCGACAATCGAAACTCTCAAAGAAGTATCCTTTGAAACCAAGCCTAACGAGCTAATCGCCGTTCTTGGAATGACTGGTTCGGGAAAAAGCACAATCATGAACCTGATTCCTCGCTTTTACGATGTCACCAAGGGAGCAGTTCGCATTGACGGACGAGATATAAAAAGTTTCACACTCAAAAGTCTCAGATCGCATATTGGTATTGTTTTTCAGGAAACCACCCTCTTCTCTGGCACAATCCGCGAAAATATTGCCTACGCCAAACCCGATGCTACCTTAGAGCAGGTGATTGAAGTTGCAAAAACCGCCCAAATGCACGATTTTATTAGCGGTCTACCCGATGGCTACGAGACGATTGTGGGCGAACGGGGCGTAGGCTTATCTGGTGGACAAAAGCAGCGAATTGCGATCGCTCGTACCTTACTAACCGATTACAGCATTCTGATACTCGATGATAGTACCTCAGCTATAGACGCGAAAACTGCTGCCCAAATTCAAGCCGAACTAGATGGTTTAATGCGCCAAAAAGCTTGTACAACCTTTGTAGTAGCTCAACGTATTAGCACCGTGAAAAATGCCGACCGCATTTTTCTCATGGATAAAGGACGCTTGGTAGCACAAGGCACTCACGAAGAATTGATGCAAACCAGTCCACTCTACGGTGTGATTTTGGAATCTCAGGTAAAGCCGAAGGAGAAAAAATGATCTCCAATTAGCATCATTAATTTTGCTTACAGCCTTGTAATCAAGACTTTTAATCTAAAATCCAAAATCTAAAATCCAAAATTTTTATGAGAGGCACTATTCCCGTTGTTGCATCTGAGGAAAACGCGAGTCAGCAATTTTCCACCCTGCGGCGCTTTTTACAATACGTGCTGCTTTATCGCAAAGAAATTCCCATCGCTCTGACATTAGTATTAATTGGTGCCATAACTCAGGCAGTTGGGCCATTCTTTCTCGGCTGGTCGATCGATCGGCTGATTGCACAAGGGAATTTGCAAGGACTGCTGATGTTGTTAGGGCTACTAGGGCTAAACTACGGACTTGGTGTCTTAGCAATTCGGGGTCAAATTGTTCGAGTCGGCTGGATTATGCAGCGATTGCTGGCTCAACTAAGGCAAGATATTTTCATTAAAATCCAAAGTCTGCCACTCAGCTTTTTCGATCGCAGCGAAGCAGGCGATTTAATGAGTCGCTTGCTCAATGATGTCAACACCGTGAATCAAGCATTTGGACTGACGATTGCCCAAATGCTGGGCAATACTTTCAGTTTGGTGGGCATTGTGATTGCCATGCTCTCAATCAACCTGCGACTTGGTTTGTTGAGCAATCTGGTTGTGCCACTGATGATTTTTACCACAAGCTTATTTGCACGTTGGGCAAGAGCCAGATTTCGCGTCACCCGACAAACCATTGGGGAACTTTCTGCCAAGTTAGAAGAAGATATTGGCAGCGTCCGAGAAGCACAAGCATTTAATCGCGTACAGATGAATATCGCAGAATTCGACGTTCTTAACGCCGCTAATAGAGATGCCAACGTTGAGGCTGTGGCAATTACTTCCGCCTTTTTGCCTTCTATCGATTTTCTCAACACACTAGCAACGGCTGGCGTGCTAGCCTATGGCGGTTATCTAGCGGTAACAGGAGCTGCAACAGTGGGTGTAGTGACATCCTTTTTACTTTACGTCCAGCAGTTCTTCCGCCCGATCCAAATTCTCAGCCAGTTTTATACTCAAGCTCAATCTGCTTTTGCCGGATTAGAGCGAATATTTCTATTATTAGATGAACCGTCAGAACTCAAAGATGCACCCGATGCCATAGAAATGCCGCCTATTCAAGGTGAGGTGACATTCTCAAATGTCAAATTTGGCTATAACCCAGATCGACTGGTTCTTAAAGGAGTGAATTTACACGCCTATCCAGGAGAGATGGTTGCATTAGTCGGGCCAACTGGTTCGGGAAAAAGTACAATTATTAACTTGATTTTGCGCTTCTATGATGTATCAAGCGGTGCAGTAAAAATTGACGATCTTGATGTGCGTAGCGTGACTCAAGCAAGTCTGCGCCGTCAAATTGGCATCGTCCTACAAGATAATATTTTATTCACCGGTACCGTCGCCGAAAATATAGCTTTTGGCGCTCCTTACGCCAGCCAAGCTGATATCGAAGCGGCTGCACAACTGGCAAATGTGCATGAGTTCATTACCTCACTACCACAGGGTTATACAACTCAATTGGGTGAACGGGGAGCGCCTCTGAGCCAAGGACAGCGACAACTAATCAGTATTGCTCGGGCGGTATTAATTAATCCCCGAATTCTGATTCTGGATGAAGCCACTAGCAGCATCGATACCCGCACAGAAGCACTAGTACAAAGTGCGATCGCTCGTTTGCTCCAAGGCCGTACTAGTTTCGTAATTGCCCACCGCCTCAGCACAGTTACTCAGGCAGATCGGGTATTAGTAATTCAGCAAGGGCAAATTGTCGAACAAGGTACTCACGCCGAACTCGTTAATCAGCAGGGTGTTTATGCCAACCTTTATGCTCTGCAACTGGGTGCAGCAGACACAATGGTTCTTCAAAACGAGAAGTAAAATATATAGATATATAGCTCAAATTTACTAATTGTCAGCAAAAAAATGAAGCTCCCTAACCTAGATTCGGAAACCATCGATCGCATCATTGAAATGGCATGGGAAGATAGAACATCTTTTGATGCGATTGAGGCTCAGTTTGGGCTACTGGAGAAACAGGTAATTGCCCTAATGAGGCGCGAAATGAAAGAATCTAGTTTTAAAATGTGGCGAGAGCGAGTCACCAAACGCAATACAAAGCATTTATCTCAGCGAGAATTTATTACAGGTCGGTTTAAGTCGCACAATCAAAAAACGTAAGTAATTGGGTAAGCGTAGGCGTAGCCCGTCGTCGTAGACATCGCTCTTTTATGATATAAACCAACAGAGGCTAAAATGCTGTCGGTCGAAAAAATAAACCTGCGATTGCTTGCACTCATTGAGTGAAAACTACCAAATTCACAAACCCCATGACGAAAGTTACACTCTACATTGCAGCTAGTTTGGATGGCTACATTGCTCGCAGCGATGGCAAAATTGAATGGCTATCAATCCTTGATACAGAAGGTGAAGATTACGGTTACACTGATTTTTACAAATCGATTGATGCGATCGTCTTAGGTAGCAAAACGTATGAAGTAGGGCTGGGTTTTGATCGATGGCCTTATCCAGAAAAAAAATCCTTCGTATTCACCCAGCGTAATTTACAATCCGAGCGTCAGGACGTTGTGTTTGTCTCTGACCCAGTAAAACAGGCGTTAGCTAATATAGAGGCTCAAGGTTTTAAAAATATCTGGCTAGTTGGTGGCGGAAAATTAATCAATTCGTTTCTTCAGCACAGCTTGATTGACGAATATATCATTTCAACGATTCCAACTATCTTAGGTGGCGGGATACATCTTTTTCCACCACCTACCCCTGAAGTAAAATTGGAGCTGATTAACTCACAACAATATTCTACTGGTTTACTTCAAGCACATTATAGGCGAAAAGTAAATGGTTAAAATAATTCGTAATCCTTAACGATCTTCTCTACGAATTACATTAGCGCAGCATTAGCGACGCAGGAGCGTCATTACAGATTAGCTAAACAAGCTTCTGAACAGCGTTGCTAAAGTCTTCGTAAGGAGAAACCCCTACTATAGTTTCTGCTAAAATACCATCTTTAAAAATTAAAACTGCTGGAATACTGCGAAGACCGAATTTTTTGAAAATGGGCTTATTCCTGTCAACGTCTACCTTGACTACTTTAGCGCGACCTTTATATTCTTCGGCAAGTTGATCCATTAACGGACTGACTAAGCGACAGGGGCCACACCAAGTAGCAGTAAAATCAACAACAACAACTTTCTCTTCACTTCCATTTAAAACAACATCAAATTCACTTTCTTCAACGTAAGTAACTATGTCAGTATCAGTAGACATTTTTTAATTCCTTAGTGGCAAACTAAAATTTCAGCAAAAAACTAACTATACAAACTATACTCCCTTCTGAGTGTCAGATTCATTAGTTACCTACATTCATGGGAAAACTCCCGCAGATGATTTTTGCTGACGAGGGTATATTTAATTACTTATCATCTTTTTACGTAGGGTGCGATCGCATAACGCACATTACTATCTAAAAACCCATACCTTCAAGGCGTAGAAGCGTCAACAGTCATCCTCCTGACCAAATAATTCTAACAACCCAATTGTGCCGACAAAAAAAGTATAAGTAGCATATTTTATTGGTATCTTTTGTCTTGAAGGTGCATAAAAAGCTGCTATAATACTTTCAATAAAATGGCATATCATTGCAAAACGCTCAATCCAAAAAATTGGATTAAGGCTGCTTGGTACATGAATGTTAGTTATTACTGCATAAATATTCCACGATTCCAATCCAATTGCGCTTGTTATCAGCGCTGTAGATATAATTTTTATAAAGATATAAATCTTTTTCTTGATAAACTTTAAGTCCATACTGCCCAAAATAATATTTAACATATCTACAATACTTGGAAAATTAACCAAAAAGTTAATATGTGTTGTCTAAAAATTTGCCTTAAGCCAACCAATTTTATTTTATAATTTTCATTTTTACAAAAGTCTATAAAAATATAAATATGCTACACAGGTAAATTAGCACAGCTAGCTATATGCCCTCACGATGATAACCTCTATATTAGTAACTTACAAAAAAGAAATTATCCCAAATTATTCGTACATTTGTATTAGGGGCGCACATTTGGGCATCCCTAAAATAAGATGTTTTTTAACTGGAAGTACCTGAAGTCAATATTCCCAAAATTTTGAGAAGAGAACAGATTAAAAACTACGAACGAGCGAGATTAAATCGCCAGATATTTAAAAAATGACAAAAGTGTGGAATAATACATAAGTGGAAAATTTAATTGAACTCTATAGATTGATAATAAATGTAAAGCTATGATTGCTCAACATTACAACTCAATTCATGTTGAAAATGACTTGCTTAAACAAATCAAAATTAAAGAAAATCAGCTAAAAATTGCACAAGAGTCTGAGATGCTTCATGTAGCAGAAGAATTACAGAGTCAATTATTAAAGCTACAATCTCAATTATCAGAGCCGCAAGAGCAAGACGTTGAAATTCAAGCGTTGATGAGTTTGCTAGACGAATAAAATTGTAAAATTTTGTTGCGAAATTTATTGGTAATACAAAACCTCTGTTGCCCAAAAGCAAAGCATAGTGATTGTGATGTCTGGGAATGTAGCTTATGTGCTACAGCTTAAGAATTAACAAGACAAGCAAAAGCCATAGAAGAGTGATGATTCTTACTTAGATAAGACGTTGGGGTTTTTGCTGAGTATGTGGTCTTTTGCTTTGCGGTACTGAATCAATCTTCAGAATAGGTTTAATTGGGCGCTGTTGTCTTTGATTAAGAATTTGAATTTCTCTCTCAATTGAATCTTTTCCTTGTCTAAAAAATTCTTGAGAATTATATGGAACCAAGTCACGGGATAAATGTTGAGCTTGTCTTGGAGTCAAACTAGGAACTGCTTGTTCAGCATTGGCACAAGTCTGTACAGCCAGTAAAAAAGCTGTTGAAAGCACCAAAGGTTTTATTTTTATACATCCGGTAAATATTAGGTTTAACATAGTTGATAGATCGGTTACGTGAAGACAGTTTCCAACCATATTAGTGTTGGTCTGATTATAAATAAAGTAGACTTATTCCCTTGCTAATTACCTCCTACAAATGGATGAATTATCAATTAATCAGCTAAACTATTAGTATAGTACAGCGTAAATACAGCTACTATCTAAATTAACCAGATAAGTTGCTCAAGCAACTGGTTAAAGTTAGACAAACCTTCCACTACTTGAAATTTCGATGGATGTTGAAAACAAGAGAATTGTGCTATTCAGTAGCTAATGGTATTTTCGCCTTTTGAAACACCTGCTCAACAGTAAATTGCAGTCCCTCAAACAAAGAATCTGTGAGTAGTTCTTCTCCCATATAAGTTTGTGGTGCTGCATCGGGATAAAAAACAGTAATGCTTCTGGCTTTACTATCTAATATCCACACTCGCAGCACCTTAGCATCTAAATAGTCTTTGGCTTTAGCCGCCATTTGTCCAAAAGTTTGCCCTGGGGAAATAATCTCAATTACCAAATCAGGAGGAACAGGACAAGCTTCATTTTCATCCCAGTTGGCGGGTAAACGCTCATAAGAAATGTATAAAATATCTGGAATTGGCATCCAATCTCGTCCTCGACGAGTTAAGGCAACAGCCCATTCCGGGCAAACTTCTCCTTTACCCTCACACGATTGCTCAATCAAATTGAGAATAACGCGGGTAAGTTTCGCGTAAAAAAATTTTGCTTGTATTTTAGGACTTGCTTGACCATCAACAAGCTCATAAGTTACATCTCCCTCGCCTGGTGGAAGATTTAGGAACTCTTGCAAAGTTAATTGATTTTTGGCTTGGAGTATCATGACTCATTAATTCGTAATTGAGGGACAGAGCAACTAACTTTTATTCTGACTCCTGTTAGCGGTAGCGGGGCGTTTAGCCCATTCTGACTTCTGAATTCTTCTTCAAATTGTTCGCATTCCCCGCAACACTTGCCGAATAATATCCGATGGCACTTCATCGGTAATTGTTACCACACCAATCTCTGTTGGTAAAACAAACCGAACTTTCCCGGCTTGGACTTTCTTATCTAATTGCAACGCCTCAATAATTGCTTCAATATCTACCCCATCTGGTAACTGAGTCGGTAAACCCGCTTTTTGAATTAAAGCGTTTTGACGTTCTGTGTCTTCCTTTTGCCACAGTCCTAAATCCACAGCAATTTGACCGGCTGCTACCATACCAATAGCTACCGCTTCACCATGATTTACTAGACGATAACCAGTCAAACTTTCCACTGTATGACCGATGGTGTGTCCATAATTGAGAATTGCGCGTAATCCGCCTTCTTTCTCATCTTTGCTAACAACATCAGCTTTCGCTTGACAAGAGCGCGTTAATATGTTTGTTATTAGGTCAGGTTTGACATAGCGGAGTTGGTCGAGGCGTTTACTTGCTTCCAACTGGGCAAACAATTCGGCATCCCAAATCACGCCGTACTTAATAACTTCTGCCATTCCTGCCCGAAACTCGCGCATAGGGAGAGTTTTTAACACATCTGGGTCAATCAAAACTAAACGCGGTTGATGGAATGCCCCAATTAAGTTTTTACCGTGGGGATGATTCACGCCAGTTTTGCCACCAATCGCCGAATCTACCATCGCTAACAAAGAGGTAGGCACTTGGACAACATTAATACCGCGTAGCCAAGTTGCGGCCGCAAAGCCAGTCATATCGCCAATTACACCTCCGCCCAAAGCCACCATCGTAGAAGAACGTTCTAGACGGTTTTCTAAGGCTACATGGTAGAGTTTTTGGATGGAATTGAGGGTTTTGTAGCGTTCACCAGGCGGTAGAGTGCAGCTAGCAACTTCAAATCCAGCAGATTTTAGGGATTTAATTGATCTTTCGCCAAAATGCTTAAAAATCGTCGGATTAGAAACTAGCAGTACCTTCTTGCCCAGCTTGAGACTGACCATCCGTTGACCCAGTTGATCTAAACTCGAAGGTGCGTTAGCGTAGCTCAACGAAGTTATCGCAATCTCATAAGACTGCTCTGGTAGATTTACATTAATTACAGAAGTCATTGCCCAACCCCAAACAAGCGTCCGTGGGCTGTATTGTATCGCAATCTAGAAAATGGGCATAGGGCATTGGGGATTGGGGATTGGTAAGAATCAGGGAAGCAGGGGGAGAAGTTGCAGTAACTATTTCTCTTCTACCCCCATACCCAATGCCCCATGCCCCATGCCCAATGCCCAATGCCCAATACCCAACAACTAATGATTCAATAGATTTAGGAAGTATTCTGGAGAGCAATAAATGTTTGCAATTGTATCTTATATCGTCTTCTTGGGTTTATTCTTTGGCTTATCTGTAGGATTGCTGTTCGGTCTACGGACTGCCAAAATAATTTAATCGAGGTATATTCAACCCAAGACTCTTGTGGGGGCGGGCATCTTGCCTGCCCTCAGTTTACAAATAGGCTATAAAACCTTTACTTTTTCACCAAGTCCGGCAACGTGGACTTGGTAAAATTGCTGTAGGCTTTAGTCCGTCGGTACTTACTGCCTGATGTTGACAAGAAGTTAATTGTTTTTTCCTAAAGTATTGTTACCGCATCGTGATATGATTCAGCTGACTGAATGTGCAGTCATCATATTTAACTGTACTGGTTTCAAGTCCCGTGAGCTTGTCAGACGAATCAATTGCGCCCACTCCGACAACGCAACAAGATGCTAAAACTGGTTCTGGAGGCACAGAATCAGGTAACTCCATGCAAGAGTTCCATGAACTCTTCCAGCGATTGTTGGTAATCACGCTTGTCTTGACGGGGGTTATTTTTATCTCTGTGTGGATTTTTTATTCCTTAAACATTGCCCTAAATTATTTAATTGGGGCGTGTACAGGTGTGGTTTACTTAAAAATGTTGGCTAGAGACGTTGAGCAGCTTGGTAGTCAGAAAACCAGTCTGAGTAAAACTCGTTTTGCTCTGTTTATTGGAGTGATGATCGTGGCAACTCAATGGCGTGAGCTACAGATTCTGCCCATTTTTTTGGGATTTCTAACTTACAAAGCCACGCTCTTCGTCTATATGGTGCAAATTGCGTTCATTCCTGATTCTTAAAAAGTCAGGCTCACAAAGATAGTAATCCCATCCTCGCTCGTTGGGGAAAATGCTTGAAGAATGCAAATGCTTAGTGTCTTAAACGCCTTTAATTCTTTTCCCCTCGCCGAATTAGAAGTAGGACATCATTTCTACTGGCAGTTGGGCAATCTTAAAATTCATGGGCAAGTTTTTCTCACCTCATGGTTTGTGATTAGTATTCTAGTAGTGGCTTCAATAGCTGCTACTCGCAACGCACAAAGAATTCCCAAGGGCATCCAGAATTTGATGGAATATGCCTTAGAATTTATTCGCGATCTGGCAAAAAACCAACTTGGTGAGAAAGAGTACCGCCCTTGGGTGCCATTTATTGGCACATTGTTCTTGTTTATTTTCGTATCGAACTGGTCAGGCGCGTTAATTCCCTGGAAGCTCATCAAGCTACCTTCAGGCGAGTTGGCTGCTCCCACCAATGACATCAATACGACTGTTGCATTAGCATTGCTAACTTCCTTAGCGTACTTTTACGCAGGTTTTAGCAAGCGGGGTTTAGGCTACTTTAAGAAATATATAGAGCCAACACCCGTTTTGTTGCCGATCGCAATTCTAGAAGATTTCACCAAACCCCTCTCCCTAAGCTTCCGGCTATTTGGTAATATTTTGGCGGATGAATTGGTTGTAGCGGTGTTGGTGCTGCTAGTTCCTCTATTTGTACCTCTGCCTGTAATGGCCTTGGGTTTATTTACCAGTGCCATTCAAGCTCTGGTTTTCGCCACCCTAGCCGGAGCATACATTCATGAGGCAATGGAGGGGCATGGTGGAGAAGAACATGAGGAGCATTAAACTTCTCAGTTGATAGCACAGTCAAGAAGAGCATATTCGCTCAAAACATCGCAAAGCGCGATCGAAAGAACTCCTGTGCAGCGTGAAAATCACGTTTCTAATCGTTAACGTAATGTCTGTTAGTTTTGTAATCAAAGCAAGGAAAATCAACATGGATCCATTAGTTCAGGCTGCTTCAGTTCTCGCTGCTGCTTTAGCGATTGGTTTAGCTGCAATTGGCCCTGGTATTGGTCAAGGAAACGCTGCTGGACAAGCAGTAGAAGGTATTGCTCGTCAACCTGAAGCAGAAGGAAAAATTCGCGGTACTCTGCTATTAACCTTGGCATTCATGGAATCCTTGACTATCTATGGTCTAGTAATTGCCCTGGTATTGCTGTTTGCTAATCCTTTCGGCTAATACCTGAAATTTTTGTGAGTGTGGAGACGTGAACCATCACGCCTCTACAATCGAAATGTTTTAGGTATCTCAATAGTTATAATGTTCAGTTGACCCTTGTTGGCTATGGGTCTCTAAAATATGAAAGGTTGGATGATGTTGCTAGCCATGAAAACTGCTACTCCAGCCAAAGAGGAGACAAATGTTTGATTTCGATGCTACCTTGCCCTTCATGGCATTGCAATTCCTGCTACTAGCAGCTTTGTTGAATGCAATTTTCTATAAGCCACTGACCAAGGTACTAGACGATCGCGATAGTTATATCCGAACGAATACCCTTGAGGCGAAAGAAAGCTTGGCAAAAGCCGAGCGTTTAGCCGCCGAATATGAGCAACAACTCGCAGACGCTCGTAGACAATCGCAAGCTACTCTAGAAGCAGCTCAACTGGAAGCTAAAAAAATTACTGCCGAGAAAATCGCTGAAGCCCAAAAGGAAGCTCAGTCTCAACGAGAACAAGCTTCTGTTGAAATAGAACAACAAAAGCAAGAAGCTTTTCGCACCTTAGAGCAACAAGTTGATGCTTTAAGCCGGCAGATTCTAGAAAAACTATTGGGGCCAACTCCAGTTAGATAAGCTAACTAGACTGGCTCTGCGAAAGCATACGCGCAACTGGGCCCTAGTCCAGAGCGCAAAATTTAAGTGTCAAATAAAGGCACTTTTTCCCTTCTGGGGAAAGATACTTAATTTCCTTACGGGGAAAAGATACTTAAATTTCCTTCCCTTGGGAAAAATACAACGTATTAGCAAGCGAGCAGCGCACTTGTAAATGGGTATCATGGGGACATTCTTATTACTTGCCGCAGAAGCGAACGCTGTTCACTCTGAATTGGCAGAAGGCGCAGCAGAAGGTGGTTTCGGTCTAAACCTAGACATTTTTGAAACCAATCTGATTAATCTAGCGATTCTGGTTGGCATCTTATTCTACTTTGGACGTAAAGTTTTAAGCAATATCCTGAACGAGCGACAATCCAATATTGCCACCGCAATTCAGGAAGCAGAAGGGCGCTTAAAAGAGGCAAAGACTGCCCTTTCCCAAGCGCAAGAGCAGTTGAAGCAATCTCAGGCAGAAGCAGAACGTATCCGCCAATCGGCCACAGAAAACGCCCAAAAGACGAAAGAAGCCTTGTTGGCGAAGGCAGCGCAAGACGTAGAACGCTTGAAACAAACAGCAGCAGCAGATTTAAATACCGAAACAGAGCGAGCGATCGCTCAACTGCGGCAAAGAGTTGCTGCACTAGCATTGCAAAAAGTCGAATCGCAACTCAAAGGCGGGATTGCCGACGATGCTCAACAAAGTTTAATTGACCGCAGCATCGCACAACTGGGAGGCAATGTATGACAAGTCAGGTAGCAACAGCCGAAATAGCCCAGCCCTATGCACAGGCACTTTTGTCAATAGCGCAATCGAAAAATTTGACAGAAGAGTTCGGGGAAGATGCGCGTACTTTACTGGGACTCTTAAGAGCCGACAAACAGCTACAAAACTTCTTCAGCAACCCGTTTATTCAGGCTGAGAACAAAAAAGCTCTCATCAAACAAATACTCGGTGAAGGCTCTAACCCCTACTTACGCAACTTTTTGTTAGTGCTAGTAGACAAACGCCGCATTGCATTCTTGGAATCAATTTTTCAACAATATCTGGCGCTGTTGCGGCAGCTGAATCAAACCGTATTAGCGGAAGTAATTTCAGCCGTTCCCCTCACAGAAGCTCAACAGCAGGCAATCATCCAAAAGGTCATTGCCATCAGTAATGCTCGCCAGGTAGAACTAGAAACCAAGGTAGACAGCGAGTTAATTGGTGGTGTAATCATTAAAGTAGGTTCGCAGGTAATTGATGCCAGTATCCGGGGTCAGTTGCGTCGCCTTTCATTGCGCTTAACTAATAGCTAGAAAGTTAGGAGTAGAGACGCGATTAATCGCGTCTGTACAGGAGTTAGGAGTTAGAAGTTAGGAGTTAAGAGTTAAGTAAACAATAATTTATTTTGACTTTTAACTTTTAACCTTTGCTTTTTTAACTCATCCGTCTTAACTCATCACTCTTAACTCATCACTCCTAACTATTGAATTTTCCCGTCTCGAAAGCAAACAAGATAGACACATGAGCATATCAATTAGACCTGACGAAATTAGCAGCATTATCCAACAACAAATCGAGCAATACGATCAAGAGGTCAAAGTTGCTAACGTTGGTACCGTGCTACAAGTAGGTGACGGTATTGCCCGGATCTATGGTCTGGAAAAGGCTATGGCTGGGGAACTCTTAGAATTTGAAGATGGCACAATTGGCATCGCCCAAAACTTAGAAGAAGACAACGTGGGCGCGGTGCTTATGGGTGAAGGGTTGGAAATTCAAGAAGGTAGTTCTGTAACTGCTACCGGTAGAATTGCCCAAATTCCAGTAGGAGAAGCCTTAATTGGACGAGTTGTAGACGCTTTGGGTCGTCCCATTGATGGTAAAGGAGACATCAAATCCTCAGACAGCCGTTTGATTGAATCTCCAGCACCAGGTATCATTGCTCGTCGGTCAGTACACGAACCCATGCAAACGGGGATTACAGCTATTGACTCAATGATTCCCATCGGTCGCGGTCAACGGGAATTGATTATTGGCGATCGCCAAACCGGCAAAACTGCGATCGCAATCGACACAATCATCAACCAAAAAGAAGAAGATGTAATTTGTGTCTACGTTGCGATCGGTCAAAAGGCTTCCACAGTCGCCAACGTAGTACAAACATTGCAAGAAAAAGGCGCACTTGATTACACCGTCGTCGTCACCGCTAGCGCCAGCGAACCAGCAACCCTACAATACTTAGCTCCTTACACAGGCGCAACTATTGCCGAGTACTTTATGTACAAAGGCAAAGCTACCCTGGTAATTTATGACGATCTCTCCAAGCAAGCCCAAGCTTATCGCCAAATGTCACTACTGCTGCGTCGTCCACCCGGACGCGAAGCTTACCCTGGAGATGTATTCTACATTCACTCCCGCTTGCTAGAAAGAGCAGCAAAGCTAAGTGACGAATTAGGTAAAGGCAGTATGACCGCCCTACCAATCATCGAAACCCAAGCTGGTGACGTTTCAGCATACATCCCCACCAACGTAATTTCCATTACCGATGGTCAGATATTTCTGTCTTCTGACTTGTTCAACGCTGGTATCCGTCCGGCTGTGAACCCCGGTATTTCTGTATCCCGCGTGGGTTCTGCTGCGCAAACCAAAGCAATGAAAAAAGTTGCTGGGAAGATTAAATTGGAACTAGCCCAATTTGACGACCTGCAAGCCTTCGCTCAATTTGCTTCTGACTTAGATAAAGCCACTCAAGACCAGTTGGCACGGGGTCAACGGTTACGCGAACTCCTCAAGCAGCCACAAAATTCGCCACTCTCAGTATACGAGCAAGTAGCAATTCTATACGCTGGTATCAATGGTTACTTAGATGACGTTTCCGTAGATAAAGTCACAACCTTTACCCAAGGTTTGCGCGAGTACTTAAAGACTGGTAAGTACGCCGAAGGAGTAAGAGCCTCCAAAGCGCTAGGTGATGCAGAAGAAGCTGCCTTAAAGGAAGCACTTACCGAATACAAGAAGACCTTCAAAGCAGCAGCGTAATTAAAGTGAGGAGTGAAGAGTTAAGAGTTAAAAGTTAATGAAATACTCCTACCTCTTAACTCCTAACTCCTAACTCCTAACTCCTAACTCAAGAATATGGCCAATCTAAAAGCAATACGCGATCGCATTCAGTCGGTCAAAAACACCAAAAAAATCACAGAAGCCATGCGTCTGGTAGCTGCGGCTAGAGTGCGCCGGGCGCAAGAACAAGTGCTAGCGACTCGCCCCTTTGCCGATCGCTTGGCACAAGTATTGTATGGTTTGCAAAGCCGTCTGCGGTTTGAAGAAGCAAACTTGCCACTGCTGAGAAAACGCCAAGTTAAATCAGTCGGGTTGTTGGTAATTTCAGGCGATCGCGGTCTATGCGGCGGCTACAATAGTAACGTTATCCGTCGTGCAGAAAATCGCGCCAAGGAAATCAAGGCAGAAGGTTTAAACTATCAATTTGTGTTAGTCGGACGGAAAGCTACACAGTACTTTCAGCGCCGCAATCAGCCAATTGACGCCACCTACAGCGGCTTAGAGCAAATTCCCACCGCAGCAGAAGCTAATCAGATTGCTGACCAACTACTTTCCTTGTTCCTTTCGGAAGAAGTTGACCGCATCGAATTAATTTACACCAGATTCCTTTCCTTAGTTAGCTCCCGTCCTGTGATACAAACTCTATTGCCCCTCGATCCGCAAGGTCTAGAAGCAGGCGATGATGAAATCTTCCGCTTGACAACCCGTGGCGGTAAATTTGAAGTTGAACGGGAGAAAGTGACTAGCCAAGCCCGCACGTTGGCTCCTGACATGATCTTTGAGCAAGATCCAGTGCAGATTCTCGATTCTCTATTGCCCCTGTATCTGAGTAACCAGCTATTGCGGGCGCTACAAGAATCGGCGGCTAGCGAACTAGCAGCGCGGATGACAGCCATGAGTAATGCCAGTGAAAATGCTGGTGAATTGATTAACACCCTCACGCTGTCCTACAACAAAGCCCGACAAGCTGCAATTACTCAAGAACTCCTAGAAGTTGTTGGTGGTGCTGAAGCACTAACTTAGAAAAATACTTGTTGTGGATCGTCGTAAATAGCCAATCGCTAATTTTAAAACCATTAACGATTGGCTATTTTGAGTAATGGCAACCATATATCCTGACTTTGATAATTACGAATTACGAATTACGAATTACGAATTAAGAATCGCGTACTATAATTGAAATATGAAGCGCATGGGTCCGTCACGGTTTCGACAGGTTGGCGAACGCTGCTCTGTGATTCAGGTCGAGAGTGAGTCTCCTCTCGCAAATCAAAGGCTCAAACAAAAAGTAAATGCGAATAACATCGTTAACTTTGCTCGTAAGGATGCTCTAGTAGCAGCCTAAAACACCTCTTATAGGTTCGAGCGTCTTCGGTTTGACTCCGTTAAGGACTGAAGACCAAACCCCAACGGATGCTCTAGTAAGCGTTCTCTGGTTGGCTTGCTGGCTAAGATTAAATCAGAGCATCCTACGTTCGGGATAATGAACGATTCCCGCCTTGAGGGTCAGAAAGGCTAAACCTGTGAATGAGCGGGGGGTCAATACCCAATTTGGACAGCAGTTCGACTCTGCTCGGATCCACTAAAAATAGTTAACAAGTCCACTTGACACTGTGATGTGTAAGTGGGCTTTGTTTTATGGACAACTCCATCATAATTTTCTATAATGCACAGTTAACTTGAGTTCAACGGCTAAAATAGCAATACCCTTCAGTGAAGCTCAAAATTTTTGGTAAAGATGCGAAACTGGACTGTTATCCTGCTGCGCTAAGGTGTCTCTACAATTTTCTCGGCAAACCTTAAACAAAAATGTGTAGACTTCAGCCCTTAAGCCCAAATAACACCAAAAAGCGCAACAAGTATTATCTCTGCAAAAAGCAGGAACTTTTCAAGAATATAATCTTGGTTTTCAACCAAAATCTAGCGATCGCTACCCAAACGAAACAAGCGATTCGATTCCAAGATGGTGTAATCAGCTAATCACGCTGTTTCTGGGTTTGTGTGCGCTTCCAAGCCTTCTTCCTCTTTTTTTCAGTACCCGTCGTAGTCGATCTGCACTCAAGTTTACTTGACGCTCAGATGCTAGTTTTTTTGCTAATTGTTTAGAGTTATAAGTCTCTGACTCTTGAGCTAAACAATTTTCGAGATAAACCAAATCTGATTCTGAATATCGTGGTTTTCCTCCTCGGCCAGGAGCATCCCATAAACCTGCTAAACCCATTTTTTCCCAGCGATGAAGGGTTTGACGCACTGTTGAAATCGCCCAATTCAAGCCTTTTGCAATTTGCTCATTTTTTAAGCCGCGAGTATTCAGCAGTAAAACTTGAGCGCGATCCTTAGTACGTTGAGGAACATCTTTGGCTTTTCTCAATTCTTCTAAAGTTAGCTTTTCTTCTTCTGTGAGAAACACTTTTAATCGGCATCCCATAAACAATAACCTTTTACAAAATCAATTTTTGTCATTTTTGTATCTATTTACGCCTGTATACTGAAACTATTTAGGTATTTCATAATACATTTTAAATATCTTAACTACAAGTATTAGGGATGTCGGCGTTTATAAGGCTACTACGCAATAAGTATTGGCTTGGGAAAACTATCAAAATTTGCATTTTTTCATCAACAATGGATTTTGATAAGAAGTTCGGCACATCAAGATTACACATTAACCTATATAGGTAAACTTATCTGATAGCCTGAAGCTGTAGCTTATAGCTATAACAAGAAAAATTTGTTGGCGTTATCTTGATTAATGTTTAAAGTCGATAATAAAGGACTGTATCATTAAATTCCTGAGATTATTCTTATGCTTACGGAGGTTTATCGAAACTTTAAAAATTATTTTTATGCTAGTTTCCTTTTAGATGAGTGGAAAAATATATACAAGCCTACTTTCTTTTTATTCAACTAGTCTCTGGAAATTTGCCTTGATTATCTCCAAAAAAATATCTTTTTTATCGACTTTACATAAAGTTTATATTCTCTGCACCATATTTTTGATTAAGACAAGATATTGAATACCCATTGAATAAACGCTTTTTGGAAGCCTAATAAGGTTTGTCCTACTTTTCCCACTTTTCCTACCTTTCCTACCTTTCCTACCTTTCCTACCTTTCCTACTTTTTTTAATTAAGTGAGTACCCGAAAAACATAAATTTTCCTATTTTATACTTTATAAATATATTTTTTGACAATATGAAATATTAAAAGTAATCTCGACTTGGTAGGTAGACCAGCAATATAATAATAGTAAAATTATATCTTTCTAGTTAAAAATATAATTACTATGATATTTTTAAATTAAGATAAAACCAGATAAATAGCAAAAACAAGTACTCAGTAAAATTTAGGAATCAATTAATATTTAGTATATTTTTTGAGTCATATTTTTTGCTAAAAAACAGCAATAATTGATACAAGTTAAATTTTTAAAAAACTGATATTCATTACAACTTCAAAGAAAAATAATAGAGAGAATGGGGGCAGAAGAAAAACCTGTTAATTTGCGCTCGGAGACGAATAATGGTAACGATGTCTACGACCGGCAAGGCCCACGCAGAGAACGTTCAACATCGGTTAACTATACAAACTGTAGAAATTGCCCCTAACACAACGGCGATTCGCTCTCTTGACTGGGATCGCGATCGCTTTGATATCGAATTCGGACTGCAAAACGGTACAACCTACAATTCATATCTAATTAGGGGCGAACAAACAGTTTTGATTGATACTTCTCACCAGAAGTTTCGCGATCTGTATTTAGAGACTCTCAAAAGTCTTGTCAACCCCAAAACAATTGATTACATAATTGTTAGTCACACAGAGCCAGACCATAGCGGCTTGGTAGAAGATGTCCTTCAATTAGCTCCTAGAGCCACTGTTTTAGCCTCAAAAGTTGCACTGCAATTCCTTGAGGGATTAGTACACGATCCTTTTTCCAAGCGGGTTGTGAAAACTGGCGATCGCATCGATATCGGCAAAGGGCACGAAATGGAATTCGTGAGTGCGCCTAACCTGCACTGGCCGGATACAATCTTTAGCTTTGACCGCAAAACCCAAATTCTCTACACCTGTGATGCTTTTGGAATGCACTTCTGTGACGATCGCACCTTCGACGAAGATTTAGAAGCGATCGAAGCGGACTTTAGGTTTTATTACGACTGCTTGATGGGCCCTAACGCTCGTTCGCTGCTGAATGCGATGAAGCGGATGGGCGATCTCGGAAAGATTAATATTATCGCCAATGGTCACGGGCCATTATTATACCACCATTTAGATGTTCTAACCGGGTGCTACGAAAATTGGAGCCAAAGACAAGCGAAAGCAGAAACAACAGTTGGCTTGTTTTTTGTCTCAGAATATGGATATGGCGAACGCCTTGGTCACGCAATTGCCGAAGGTATCCTGAAAACTGGCGTTGGCGTAGAAGTACTGGATCTGAGTACTGCTGAAAGCCAAGAAATTCAAGAATTAGCTGGGAGAGCAGCTGGCATCATTATCGGGATGCCTCCAACTACCTCCGCCGCCGCCCAAGCTAGTATCAGTTCGGTGCTAGCTGTCGCCAAGAACAAGCAATTTCTTGGGCTGTTTGAATGTTACGGTGGGGATGATGAACCCATTGATACACTCCGCAGACAATTTCTTGACTCTGGCATCAAAGAAGCTTTTCCACCCATTCGGATTAAAGAGACTCCCAGCGCCTCAACATTCCAGTTGTGTGAAGAAGCGGGTAAAGACATCGGACAATTGCTAGTGCGCGATCGCAACATCAAGCAAATCAAGTCCCTTGATGTCAACATGGAAAAGGCACTGGGTCGCATTAGCAGCGGACTATATATAGTCACCACGAAAAAAGATAATGTCTCAAGTGCAATGCTGGCATCTTGGGTAACGCAAGCGAGTTTGCAACCATTAGGATTCACAATTGCCGTTGCTAAAGACCGCGCCATTGATTCCTTAATGCAAGTAGGCGATCGCTTCGTCCTCAACGTTTTGGAAGAAGGCAATTATCAAGAACTCAAGAAACACTTCCTCAAGCGCTTGCATCCTGGTGCTGACCGCTTTGCAGGAGTGAAAACTCAAATTGCGAAAAACGGTTCGCCGATTCTGACTGATGCTTTGGCATACATGGAATGTGAAATCCAGACCAGCATGGAATGCAGCGACCACTGGATATTATACTGCACCGTCCAAGAAGGTCGTGTCTCCAAAAACGATGGATTGACAGCCGTTCGCCATCGCAAAGTAGGTAATTACTACTAGGGATTAGGGATTGGGTATTGGGTATTGGGGATTGGGAAAACTCTTCCCCAGTCCCCATTCCCCATTCCCCAGTCTCTGTTCCCCAGTCCCCAGTCCCCAGTCCCCATTCCCCATTCCCCAGTCTCTGTTCCCCAACTATAAAACAGCTATGACCAATTCCAAGCCACGCGACGTACAAGTTTTACCAATTGCTACCAATACTAAGGCTATCAGAGCGCGTAGTTGGTCACGTCTGCGGTTTGAAATTGAATACGCACTTGAAAGAGGTACTACTTCCAATTGCTATTTAATTGAAGCTGATAAAACCGCACTTATCGATCCACCGCCAGAAAGCTTTACCGAAATTTATTTAGAGGCATTGCGGCAGACTTTAGATTTGCAAAGTTTGGATTATATAATCTTGGGTCATTTTAGTCCCAATCGAGTTGCAACCCTCAAAGCAATTTTAGAACTAGCACCACAGGTAACTTTTGTCTGTTCTCTTCCTGGTGCGAACAATTTGCGTGCTGCTTTCTTAGAGCAAGATTTAAATGTCTTGGTGATGCGGGGGAAAGAAACTCTGGATTTAGGCAAGGGTCATGTTTTGAAATTCTTACCCACTCCGAGTCCGCGTTGGCCGGAAGGACTTTGTACCTACGACCAGCAAACCCAAATTCTCTACACAGATAAGTTATTTGCAACTCATCTTTGTGGTGATGATGTGTTTGATGATAACTGGGAAGCGCTCAAAGAAGACCAGCGTTACTACTTTAACTGCCTGATGGCTCCCCAAACTCCTCATGTGCAAGCAGCTTTGGAGAAAATATCAGATTTGCAGGTGAGAATGTATGCTGTAGGTCACGGGCCCTTGGTACGCACCGGCTTAATCGAACTTACCAAAGCTTATGGAGAGTGGAGCCGTTCTCACAACGATCGCGAAATTTCCGTTGCCTTACTTTACGCTTCAGCTTACGGAAATACAGCGACTTTAGCACAAGCGATCGCTCTGGGATTAACTAAAGGTGGAGTCGCCGTCAAATCGATTAACTGCGAATTTGCTACCCCTGATGAAATTCGCATCAACCTCGCACAGTCAGAGGGTTTTATCATCGGTTCTCCTACTATTGGTGGTCATGCGCCAACTCCGATTCATACTGCTTTAGGGATTGTGCTATCGAGTGGTGACAACAGCAAACTCGCTGGAGTTTTTGGTTCCTACGGCTGGAGTGGCGAAGCCTTTGACTTAATCGAAGGTAAACTCCGGGATGCTGGGTATCGCTTCGGTTTTGACACTTTGAAGGTGAAGTTTAAACCTGATGATGTTACCCTCAAGTTCTGTGAAGAATTAGGTACAGACTTTGCCCAAGTACTGAAAAAGGCTAAAAAGGTACGCGTACCCCAACAAGCGGCTACTCCAGTGGAACAGGCTGTTGGTCGGATTGTTGGTTCCGTCTGTGTGGTGACAGCGAAACTTGGAGAAGTGTCTACCGCGATGTTAGGCGCTTGGGTTTCTCAAGCCACCTTCAACCCACCCGGAATAACAGTGGCGATCGCTAAAGAGCGAGCGATCGAATCTTTGATGTATCCAGGCGGTAAGTTTGCCTTAAATATTTTACCTGAAGGCAATCATCAAGATTACATGAAACATTTCCGTAAATCTTTCGCGCCTGGGGAAGATCGATTTGCCAACTTTAGTACAGCAGTTGCAGATAACGGTTGTACTGTCCTCACTGATGCATCAGCATATTTGGAATGTTCAGTCAACCAACGTCTGGAATGTGGCGATCATTGGGTTGTGTATGCAACTGTAGATGAAGGGAAATTACTCAAGCCTGATGCTGTGACTGCCATTAACCATCGCAAAACTGGCACTCATTATTAACTTTTATTGGTACTCTCCAATTTAGGAGATTACCGTGCAATGCGACTCTAGCAGCATTTTTGCTACTTACTCAGTGTGCTAGGGATACAATCAACCACCCTAGATGTCTGCACATCTGATAAATCCACCTACACATGAGAGTGATAGGTGGATTAATTTTTTTTGCTGAGAAGAATGCGTTTAGAAAAAACAGCAATGGTTAAACACACGTATCTACATAATAAATTCATATTTTCTTTAGCATAAATTTACACGTATAGAATTTAACATACACAAAATATGATTAAGTAAAGGTTATGAAGCTATTAAAATCCGATCTCATGAATTATTGTAATGTTTCATGACTAAGCTTAAAAATTTATTACATTCAGCCAGTGAAAATAAGGAGATCCTAATTGATTAGGAAAATAGACGCGCAAAATTTTCAGCTTAAGCCGCTTGGGACTTACTTGGTTGAAGCTGAACTAATTACTCCAGATCAATTAGACACAGCACTCAAGACACAAAAGTTAAGTGGTGAACAGTTGGGAGAAATTCTGGCAATACATGGTTTTGTTAAGCAGCAAACCATTGAATACTTCATGTCAAACGTTGTATTGCCAGAGCGACGCAAAATCTTGAAAAACCAATCTTATTCAGACAATGGTAAGAGCGATCGCATATCTGTAATTGAGTCAACGAGTTCGATAAAACCAGAAGATGCGATCTTGCTGTTGCAATCATCGCATCAATTCAAAGTATATCTTTCTGCCAACAAAACCCTCAAATTCCTGCTTGGCGTGGTTTTATGTTTGGCTCTTGTCAGTCTTTTTGCTAATTACAATGTCTACTATCTACCTGACTTCCCTGGGAGAGATATCTTTAGAATTATATTCGACCTCAACAGCGAGGATAGTATTCCTACAATTTACTCTGGAGGAGCTTTACTATTTTGTTCTATTCTGCTAGAAATCATTTTCCAAGCTCAGAAGTCAACTAAAAATAAAGACTTCTGGGCATGGAGAGGATTATCAATAGTCTTTGCTGGTTTGTTCTTAGACGAATTGCTCAGTCTTCATGAAAGACTAACTACACCATTGCGAAGTACATTCAATACCAGTGGTTTTTTTTACTACGCTTGGGTGATTGTGGGTGCTATCTTTGTACTCGGATTCTTGCTAGTGTTTGGGCGATTTGTGTTTACTCTTCCTAGCAAGACACGACGCTTATTTTTCATTGCTGGAAC
The DNA here is from genome assembly GCF_034530775.1 of Nostoc sp. DedSLP04. Lineage (NCBI taxonomy): Bacteria > Bacillati > Cyanobacteriota > Cyanophyceae > Nostocales > Nostocaceae > Nostoc > Nostoc sp. DedSLP04. Next base: position 32,985 of record NZ_JAVRCL010000016.1, read on the forward strand.
AATCTACGTGGCAGGTGCAATTGTTAGTGAATTGATAGGCGGATACTATGAATATTACTACACCCCCAATAACATGGTTTATGTCTTCATAACGACTATAGAAGAAGTGCTAGAGATGCTGGGCATAGTTATCTTTATTTATACGCTGTTGTCGTACATAAGTTGCAATATTAAAGGTATAGATATAGGAGTCCACATTAGTGGTTATAGGAAGCAAGACCAGCGGACTTAGCTCAAACATATAGCAATCTGATTTGATTTCTGAATTAATCGTAGGGACTAGGGACTGGGGACTGGGGACTGGGAAGAAGGAATAAAGCTGTACTGAGTTTTTTTCACGCAATCAAATATGAGTCCTATAGCCAAATAAAATATTTGAAACTTTTGTACTTAAAAAGAGGTAGTTTTTGATTAGCAACTTGAGTTATTACTGTCCAAGTAGGCGATCGCCAACTTGAAGGCAACGGTAACGATGTATTCCAAAGCACCCCGGTAATTGCAAAGACACCTCTGTGGCGTCAATGTAACGACCTGTTGTCTGGTGGTCTTGGTAGCGAGCGATATCCTGATGGCTAGCAATGATCGGGATAAATTTGTCTTTGCCCTTGGAGAAGGTACTGATATTATTACCGACTTCTACAAAGACAACAATTTAATTAGCTTGTCTGGTAGTCTAACCTTCAGGCAACTGAGTTTCTGCTGTCACAACATCATCATGACTACTACTGATGAAATCTTGGCAACTCTGACTGCTGCTAATTTCACTATCGTCTAGTATCAAAATCGAGGGGCCAGTTATCGCTGCCTTAAAGAACCAATAATTACTGTAGAACCAGCCTTTTGCTCGAACTGACTGTAAATTCATAGTTGGTAGCATAAATCACTAGTATTTACATACAATACATACATACTGTAGGTAATTTTGGCTTTTGAGCCATATCTAACACCCAACACAGTCAATATGCGACCAAATAAAGGCTGTGTTCAGCACCTGAAAGGTTCATTTTGCATAACACATATTATAGGTGATTTGTAGAGTGTATAAGTCCTAATTACAAGTCTTATTGTGTAAGCCCTTACTAACGTATCTGTAATAGAAATTTCGTGAAATGGTATGACTTTTCACGGGATATGGATTCAGAAAAATGGTGCGTGCAATTTCAGTATTAAAGCGTAAACAACATAAATTCACTTGGTGAAATTCCGCAATTGCCACAAAGACAATAGCAAAAACGCAGGGTAGCCTTTAACTAGAAAAAGAGTATTAGGTAATTCCTAGACACAACTTTTATATTATTTTTCTTCTTCTTATGACTCCAAAACACACCAAAATTAAATTTCCTCTTTGGCAGTATCTGAACCAGCCCTTATTTAGTCGGGATACTAAATTAGTATTGAATCCCCAACGCTTTGTATTGATCTGGCGTCTGCAACTTTTAGAACGTTGCTGGACTAAAGAATGTGACGCCAAAGGGCCTCAACAGCATTAGATATTTAAAAAGCTGCTGAACTCAACTAAAAGCTGGCAAACTAAGCCTCGTCTACAGAACGTGGCTTTTTGCCGTCAAGTAAAGCACTAACAGTCATATCTCCCATAACATTAATTGCGGTGCGGCAGCGATCCAAAAACCAGTCTACAGTAACTAGCAAAGCGATGTATTGGGTAGGTAAGCCAACAGAAGTGAACACTAGTGTCATCGTTACCAGTCCTGCATTGGGAATATTTGCCGCACCCACAGATGCAAAAATCGAGGTAAGGATGACAATTAACTGCTGTCCTAGACTCAGATGTTGTCCAATCAGTTGGGAAATATACAACGCAGACATTGCTTCATAGAGGGCAGTACCATCATTATTGAAATTTGCCCCGACTAATGCCCCCAAGGCAGCAGAAGATTCCCTTAAACCGACTTTTGTTTGCAAAACCTCAAAGGTTACGGGCATTGCCGCCGCCGAGGAAGAAGTTGAGAAAGCTGTCAAAAAAGCATCAGAACCGCCAGCGAGGAATTTTAGCGGATGTACCCAAGAACCAAATTTTACTCTGGTGAGATAGTAGCACGCTTGCAATACCAGTGCTAACAATACGGCAACGATAAATGCACCCAAAGATTTAAACGGTGCAAAGCCCTGCATCGCAATAGTTTTAGCCACAATTCCAAAGACTGCGAACGGTACTAAGGCAATTACCCAGTTGAGGATGCGGACTACCGCTTCAAATAAAATTCCGATGACATCCTCTATCGGCTGAAATCCATTCTTGCCTTGAGCAATTTGTTCAGATTTTAATCCCCGCAGAACGATGCCAAAACTCAAGGCAATCACAATCAACTGGATGACATTATTATCAACCAATGGCTTGAGGACGGCTTCTGGTACAGCATCTTTGAGTATTCCCCAAGGATCGAGACTTTGAGCAGTTATTGCCGTACTTGTTGAGGTGTTTACATTGCCCCAAGTCCCCGGACGCAGTACATTAGCTACCAAAAGTCCCACCAAAATAGCTACGGTAGTGTTAGTTAAAAGTAACACTGCCAACCGCCGTCCGGCTGTACCAGGGATATTGGTAGTCATTAAAGTATGCAGTACTGCTACCAGAATCAGGGGTGTAGCCAAGGCGCGGAGAGCCTTTAACACCAATTCTGCCGGAATTGCTAAATTATTGATTAAAGCGGCGTTGCTGGGATTGGGATTCCCCGCACCAAGGGCAATTCCAACGCTGACTGCCGCTATTAAAGCGATGAGAATTTGCAACGTGAGAGGGATACGCTGCCACCAAGGGCTAGCTTTGGTTTCAGGCGAAGTAGTTCTCTCTGTTTGACTCATTGGCTAGATACTGGTTAACTGCTGTAACTATTAAAACAACACTAATAATAGTGATAATTCCCGAAAAAGAACAGCTTTAATTTTGGTTAAAAACTGTTAATCTAAGATTCCGTTGCTTTGCAAAATCTGGCTCGAAAGGGTATACCACAAGGTAGGCCCCTAGAGGTGTCTTGGCTTGTGGTTGGAGGTGCTTATGTCCTTTGTTCCTTTACATATTCACAGTGACTATAGTTTGCTTGATGGGGCAAGTCAGCTACCAGAGTTGGTAGATCGAGCGATCGCACTGGGAATGAAAGCGATCGCTCTTACCGATCATGGTGTCATGTATGGAGCCGTCGAACTGATCAAAATCTGCCGTAGTCAAAATATTAAGCCGATTATCGGCAATGAAATGTATGTAATTAACGGCGATATCGAGAAACAAGAACGCCGTCCCAAATATCATCAAGTTGTTTTAGCTAAAAATACCAAAGGTTACAAAAATTTAGTCAAATTAACTACAATTTCTCACCTCAAAGGTGTTCAAGGTAAAGGAATTTTTTCTCGTCCTTGTATTAATAAAGATTTACTAAAACAATATCATGAAGGCTTGATTGTCACCAGCGCTTGTTTGGGTGGAGAAATTCCCCAAGCGATTCTCAGTAATAGACCAGATGCAGCCCGAAAAGTTGCTCAGTGGTATAAAGAGGTATTTGGTGATGATTATTATTTAGAAATTCAAGACCACGGCTCCCAAGAAGACCGAATTGTGAATGTAGAAATAGTCAAAATTGCTAGGGAGCTAGGCATTAAAATTGTTGCCACTAATGATTCACATTTTATTTCTTGTTTTGACGTTGAAGCCCACGACGCTTTGCTATGCATTCAAACTGGCAAGTTAATTATTGAAGATAAGCGGATGCGTTATAGCGGCACAGAGTATCTCAAGTCTGGAGAGGAGATGCAGCAGCTATTTCGCGACCATTTACCGGATGATGTAATTGCAGAAGCGATCGCTACTACTGGAGAAGTAGCCGATAAAGTTGAGCCTTACCATATTATGGGTGAGCCTCAAATTCCTACACCTCCCATTCCCTCTGGTCATACTGCTGACACTTACGCTGAAGATGTTGCATGGAGTGGACTTTTAGAACGCTTAAATCGCAAATCTCGTCATGAAGTCGATTCCGTCTATAAAGAAAGATTGGAATACGAACTTAAAATGATTCAGCAGATGGGTTTTTCCAAATACTTTTTAGTTGTTTGGGACTACATCAAATTTGCTAGAGATAATAACATTCCTGTGGGGCCAGGTCGCGGTTCGGCGGCTGGTTCATTAGTTGCCTATGCGATGCGAATTACTAACATTGACCCTGTACATCATGGGTTACTATTCGAGCGCTTTTTGAACCCAGAACGGAAATCAATGCCTGATATTGATACGGATTTCTGTATTGAACAACGAGACAAGGTTATTGAATATGTCACCGAGAAATATGGTGCAGATAGAGTTGCCCAAATTATTACTTTTAACCGTCTAACTTCTAAAGCAGTTTTGAAAGATGTCGCCAGAGTGTTGAATATTCCCTACGGGGAAGCTGACAAAATGGCGAAATTAATTCCTGTGGTGCGGGGAAAACCAACGAAACTCAAGGTTATGGTTTCCGATAAAACTCCAGAACCAGAGTTTAAAGAGAAATATGATAGAGAACCCCATGTTCGCCATTGGCTTGATATGGCTATGCGAATTGAAGGAACCAACAAAACTTTTGGTGTTCATGCAGCCGGTGTGGTAATTTCTGCCGATCCACTTGATGAAATTGTCCCACTACAGAAGAATAATGACGGTTCTGTAATTACCCAGTATTTCATGGAAGACTTGGAATCAATGGGTTTGTTGAAAATGGATTTTCTGGGTTTACGGAACTTGACGCTGATTCAAAAAACTGTAGATTTGATTCAAGAAACGAGAGGATATCGGGTCGATCCCGATGAAATTCCCCGCGATGAAAGAAAAGCCCAAAGGATATTAGCTAAAGGCGAACATAGCACTCTACCTAAAGATGTACAAAAAACTTATGAATTATTAGAAGCAGGTGAGTTAGAAGGGATATTTCAATTAGAATCTTCTGGGATGCGTCAGATAGTGCGAGATTTGAAACCTTCTAATATAGAAGATATTTCTTCAATTTTGGCACTTTATCGACCGGGGCCATTAGATGCAGGGCTGATTCCTAAGTTTATTAACCGCAAACATGGTCGAGAAAATATTGATTATCAACACACTGTTTTAGAACCAATATTAGACGAAACTTATGGAATTATGGTCTATCAAGAGCAAATCATGAAAATTGCTCAAGATATGGCCGGATATTCTTTAGGACAAGCTGACTTGCTGCGTCGGGCGATGGGTAAAAAGAAAGTTTCTGAGATGCAAAAGCAGCGAGAAAAATTCGTGGATGGTGCAGCAAAAAACGGCGTTCAGAAAAAAGTTGCGGATGAACTATTTGAGCAAATGTTGAAGTTTGCTGAATATTGTTTAAGCTATGACACGGAAATATTGACAGTAGAATATGGATTAATGCCGATTGGAGAAATTGTCGAAAAAGGCATTGAATGCAGTGTGTACAGTGTTGATAATAATGGAAATATTTACACGCAACCTGTAGCACAGTGGCACGATCGCGGACAGCAAGAGGTGTTTGAGTATTGTTTGGAAGATGGTTCAATAATTCGGGCAACAAAAGACCATAAATTTATGACTGTTGATGGTCAAATGTTGCCAATTGATGAAATATTTGAGAGCGAATTGGATTTGATGCGGATTGAGAGTTTACCGAATTGAGAATAGCCAGAGAATAGCCAGAATAGCCAGCCAGGGAATAGAATTCCCTGTCTAATAATGCAAGTCCTCTAGAAGAGGACTAGAAAAAACTTGGTTTAATTGTTCACTAGTTTCAGATAGTCGTCTTCAGACGACTTTAGCTTTCAGACAGGGAATTTCATTCCCTGGCTGCTGCTGGCTGCTGCCTTCTGGCTGGCTTCGTGAACTGGCTGATTTGCTGATTCCTACTTCCCTGGCTGACGGACATTGCTAATATGATAATTTTTTCTAGCAATATGGGAAACATAAATGTATGTAAATAAATACAAAATTTAAAAAATCTTATGTCTCTGTGGCGACTTTATTATCATATTGTTTGGGCAACAAAAAAACGCCAACCTCTAATTACCTCCGATAAAGAAACTGAGCTTTATAATTACATCATTAATAAATCCAATAGTTTAAATTGTAGACTCCATGCCATTGGAGGTATTGAAGACCACATACATTTAGTAGTATCTATCCCCCCAACAATCGCGATCGCAGAGTTTGTGAAAAAAATTAAAGGAAGTAGTTCTCACCATTTCAATCACAATCTTTGCCCTACATCAGAAAAATTTACTTGGCAAGAAGGATATGGTATATTCTCCTTGGGCAGTAAGCAACTTGAGCAAGCTGTTATATATGTTCAAAATCAAAAAATACATCATCTTGAAGGCACAGTAAATTCCCATTTAGAAAGGGCAACTCAAAGCTGATTTATTTAATCAATTTGCATTCAGAGAAAAAAGCAAGCAAAGAAAAACTAAAATAACTGATTTAGGTTTTGGTGAAGTAGAGAGCGTCATTTTGAATTTTGAATTGTTAATTGCGGTTTTCCCCAAAGTATGCTTTCTTGCTTGTAAATGGCAATTCCCGGTTTTGCTCCTTTGGGTTTGTAGACGTGTTTTGGCTGAGTGTAAACTACTGGTACTTGCTCACTCTGACGGGCGCGACTGTAATATGCAGCAAGATTAGCTACAAATTGCAAATCAGCTTCTTCTGCCACAGCACCCGGTTCTAAACGTAGTAATACATGACTCCCTGGAATTTCTTGAGCGTGGAACCAGATGTCATAATCCCCTGCTACCCGGAAGGTCAATTGGTCATTCTGGCGATTGTTACGACCGATTAATACTTCAAAGCCGCCAGGGGTAAGGTAACGATGAAAGTTAGTGCTGGGAGGTTCGTTTGCACTGCGGCTGCGGTATTCTGGATCTTCTAGATATTTTTGCCCAATCAACTCTTCGCGGATTTCTTCTAAAGCTCGTAAATCTTCTGCTGTTTGGTAGGTGTCTATCTGAGCGATCGCAGCTTCTACTTGCTCTAAATACTCAATTTCTGTCTGTACTTCCAATAATAGCGGTTCCACAGCAGCACGAGCGCGTTTGAGCTTTTGGTGCTGTTTATAAAGACTTTGGGCATTTTGGACGGCGTTTTTATCTGGTTGGAGAGCGATCGCTACTGGCAAATTTGTCTCAAAATCAGCAATGATAATTTCTTTCATCCCTGGTTCCCAGTTTTGCAAATGAGCCATCAATAAATCAGCTTTTTGTCGATACTCATCGGCTCGATCTGATTGCTGCAAGCGCGTCTCAAAGGTTTGAGCTTTATTGCGTAATTTCGCCAGAATATTATTCAACTTCTGACTCAACTGATGGCGCAATTGGGAAAATAACTGTTGGTCAATTTGGTTACTGTAGTAGCGGTTGAGCAACTCCTGGATATTTTTGACCTTTTCAACTGCACCCCAACCCATTACGGTGTAACCATCTTTTGTCCAAGCGGGTTGAAATTCTTTGGAATCTAGAGCTTGCAGCCATTCTTGCCAACGCTCAAACAACCGTCGCCAGTCGTCGGGGTTGAGAGTATTGGTAGATGTTTCTGATGCGATATTTGCTTCTAGCAGCATTAACTCCACTAGTGCAGCACTCAAGCCACTATAACTTTTGAGCAATTGCCGCTTGATTGCTCCTGGTACTAAACTTACCCGTTCTTGCCAACGTTCTTGAGATTCACTCAAGTAGGGGACACTTCCAGTTAGTTTCGGTGGTGTTTCATAAAATTGTCCGGTTTGGATGGGACGGACGCTAGATTGTTGCTGACTGACTTGATGAGCGGCGGTGATAATTATATTGTTAGCGTCGGTGAGAATAACGTTGCTATACTTGCCCATGATTTCTGCATAGACATGATATAGAGCGCTTTCTCCAGGACGACGGGCAAATTGTAAATCAATCACACGCTCCCAAGGAGCGATCGCTTGAATCGCCACCAGTGCCAAACCACCCAATTGGTGTATTAATTGTTGGCTAAAGGTAAAAGTATCTGGCGATCGCGGTGGCGGATCGCCAATACAAATATGTGCAGCTTGGGGATGCCAAGAAATCTGTAGCCAATCTCGCTGTTCTAGGGTGCGTAATGCCATAGCGATCGTATAGCGATCGCGCTGGTAAACTTGTTCTAAGCGTGATGGTAGCCAGTTAGCGCGGATTTCGCTACAAGCAGCTGTGAGAGTGGTAAAGTCAACTGGTTGCAAAGCGATTAGTTTTTAACATTCAAGTGGTAGCGATCGCTATGCTTTTATTTTTGTTTAGTTAAAGCATAACAGACCTCACCTATCATAGCGGTTACTTGCTTTGGTGATAGCTGCGAATCAAAAAACGCAGAAATTATCATCAGATAAGCTTCTGCGTTTAAGTGATAAGTTCGTTTTTTATACAGTTTGTTTTTGGTGTTGACTTTTCCAAGCTCAGGCGATGCCTACGGCGGGCAACTCTTGGAGAGGCTACGCCCGAAGCGTAGCTATGCCGCAGGCTTTACGCCTACGCTACCAAATTTAAACCCAAAATATTATCCGAGTTACTCACTCACCATTATCTGTTAAACAAAAGCGTTATTTAGCAGCCAAAACTGGTTCTTTTGCTGCTGATTGCACTAGTTCTGTGGTTGAGTGTACTAGTTCTTTTGCTGCTGATTGCACTAGTTCGGCGGTTGAGTGTACTAGTTCTTTTGCTGTTGATGCTACTGTTTGTGGCTGCAACAGTTGGGTGTAAAGTTCACTCAGTTGATTGGCAACACCATCCCAGCTAAACTTAGTTTCGACGCGCTTTCTACCAGCTTTACCCAATTCATCTCGCCATTCTGGATTTAAGAGAATTCGGTCAATCGCAGAGGCAAAAGCATCTACATCTTGTGGTGGAGCCAATAAACCAGTTTCTTCATTAACTACAGTAAACTGAAGTCCACCGACATCACTTGCTACTACTGGTGTACCGCTTGCCATAGCTTCGATCGCCACGAGTCCAAAGGGTTCGTAGTGACTAGGAACAACGCAAACATCGGCAGCAGCGTAATAAGTTGGTAAAACATCTTGACTCAGACGACCTGCAAAGGTGGTAAAGTCGCTCATTCCCAATTCGTTGACGATTTGCCCAATGCGATCGCGCTCAATGCCGTCGCTGTTACCTGGAGTACTACCACCACCAATAATTAGCTGGATATTTTTGGAGTCGCGTAGTTGAGACTCGTTTACCGCCCGTACCAAAGTTTCTATACCTTTGCGTTGGTCAAAGCGCCCCACGTATAGTACAACTTTGGTTTCTTTATCAATCCCTAATTCAGCCCTAGCTGCTTCTCGTCCAATGGAGCCAAAGCGCTGAATATCTGTACCACAGGGAATGATATCGATATTGCCTTTTGTGGAAACTAGCGATCGCATGTGTTCCTGTTCTTGCGGACTTGTCGCTACAATTCGCTCTGCTTTTTCCAATACTTGTTTTTCCACTGCTAATCGCTGACTAGCAATCAAAGGAATATTTTCTATAGTGTTGTACTTGACTGCTCCTAAGGAGTGGTAGGTGTGAACCTGTTTACTCTTTTGGATTTTATTTAACTGCATCCCCACCCAACTAGAGAGCCAGTAGTTAGTATGAACCAATTCGTATGTAAAATCGTTTTTTATTTGAAATTTGAGGAAATTATCCACAAATTCTGGCAGATATTCAAAAATTTCATCTCGCGGCACAAACTCAAGGGGGCCAGCTTTTAAACGGATAGTTCGACAATTGTTGCTATGTTCAACTATTGAGTCTTGCTCCAGACTCACTTTGCGGGTAAACATATCAACTTGCCATCCCAGCTGCGCTAGTGCTTCACCTACATTGCGCACATAAACATTTTGTCCCCCAGCTTCTTCTTTCCCTATTTCAATCGCTGGGTCTCCGTGGACGGAAATCAAGGCGATACGTTTTTCGGTGGTAGAGTTCATAGTTTGTGTGTTGCTGATTTTAACAAAGTTTTAGGTTGTTCCAAGCACGTGTATAGCACACTTACCTGAATTGTTTAGTAACTTTGATTATTATTGATTTTAATTTACTATGTCTAATTTTTTTTAACATCTTCTGTCAGATAGGTTAAAAACAAACATTTAGTTTCTTTAGATATAGGAAATTGTTATATCTATATCTCATCCTTTTGATAGATAAAAATGAGATTTTTTCATTCATGTCTAGCTCCAATTTCATAGATATGGCAATTTTAATTTGCTCTCTACCTATAGACTCAGTTCTTTGACTTCTACGAGAATATATCTGGTGAATAGGGGGTTTGACCCCCTAACACATCTTGGAGTAGGAAGCCAGAAGACTTGAAAAAGAAGTCAGAATTCAGAATTCAGGATTCAGCAATCTTGACGTGACGCTATCTGCTTTTTCGTTCAAAATACCCTTCTTGTATTCTGGCGACTGACGCCTTTATTCTGTTTTGATAAAAATATATTTATTTAGCTTATATTCTCTAAAATAAATCTAAATTCTCTTTTTACGCAATTTTACTGTTTTTGCTTCAAACTAATAAATATAGTCACCACCAATTTTAAAACGGAGAAGATTAGTATATGAGTTTGATAGATGGTATATTTCTGACGATATTAAATACTGTTGCCTGTCTAGCACTGCCTAAGCTGGTATCTGTAATTCTGCCTGTCAGAAACCAAAACACTCAGTCTTCAAAGTCTGCTATGACATCACAAGATTCTAACTCTGAAATTCCCAGTTTTTCTTAATGTAAACTGACGAGCTAGAGATATCGCCTTGATGAGGATAAAACTTAGTTATTGGTGCAAGGCGATATCTGAACAATAAATTATACAGATTGTGTTTTGGGAAAAGAATGAAAGCTGTTTTTCCATTCAACTAAAATTTATACAGGAAAAAACTGGTCTACAGTACAGCTAAAATCAGGCAATAGCGGAGAAATTATATTATCATTACTAAATAGGGTTGCTACCAAATTCAGTTGACTTTGTTCGCGCCGATAGACCTCTAGTTTACGCGATCGCCAATCAGCAATCCAATATTCTTTTACTCCTCTGGAAGAATAAAGTTTAAGTTTTGCTTCCTTATCCCGTCTTTCGTCTGACTTACTTTCAGACAAGACTTCGACTACTAAATCTGGTGCGCCAGTAAAATGTCCCGCTTCATCCAATGTTAGCGCCAAGGTTTCTTTAGTAGCCCAAACTACATCAGGAATCACATTATCGGATTCTGAAAACAAAACACCAGGGCTAGGAATAACTTCCCCTAAACCAGTAGACTCTGACCAAACATCAAGCTGTCCGAAAATCCTACCACAAGTTTGCTGATGCTTGAAATGAGATGCCCTACTGACAAATAATTCTCCATCAACTATCTCGTAGCGCGTCCCTTCATTTTCTGCAAATAGTTCCACATCGTGAATTGTCCAGCGTACTCCTGTATTCAGCATCTCACTCATTGGCTAACTCCTTTAATTTTGTTTATTACTCGTCCTAAGCAAATTATCTCTTGCGATTTTCGCGCCGCCACTTACTCCGTACTAAGCGAATTTCATCAAAAGTGTAGGTTTCACCTAATTGTTCTTTTATGGGAGTCAGGGAAATGTCACCGAGTACTTCTAAAACTTGCCAAATTTTTTGTTGATGTTCTATAGGTACTAATTGATTTAAATCAACTGGCTGATTTTTCTCAATAAGTTTTTCTAGATGATTGCTAACTGTTGCCGGACTAAGATTGCGCTTTTGGGCAATTTGAGCGATATTTAAACCTTGTTGATGCAATTGTAATGTCTGCAATTCGGTGTAAGAAGAAGATGATTTGGGAGATGATACAGAAGTAGCAGATTTATTTTGCAAACCTTTTTCTTGGCGGTAGGCGCGAATTTCTGTAATGAACTTTTCGCCATATTGAGCGAGTTTGTGACTACCTACACCAGAAAGTTTGGCAAATTCAGCTAAATTTTGGGGTTGCACTTGTACCATCAATTTTAAAGTGGAATCGTGGAAGATGACGTAAGGTGGTACAGATTGCTCATCAGCTAATTGTTTACGTAGCGATCGCAATTTCTGTAATAATATTTCTGCAACTTCTGCTTTTTCACTCTCCGGCTCCCAGGTAATCTTTTGAACTATGGTTACAGCTAACGAAACTGTGCGTTGTTTTCGCATGACTTGCCAACTTAAGGCATTTAGTTTTAAAACTGAGTAACCATCGCTAGTTTGTTCTATTAACCCCTGATGTAAAAGCGATCGCCCCAACATTCGCCATTCATCTACAGTTCTATCTTTACCAATACCATAGGTAGAAAGTTTATCGTGTTCGTACTGGATAATTTTGTCTTTTTTTGCCCCTCGCAACACATCAATTATGTGTAGCATTCCAAACCTTTCTTTGCAACGCGCCACACAAGATAAAAACTTCATGGCTTCAATTGTCCAATCTTGCACGGGTTTGGGATGACGACAATTGTCACAGTTACCGCAATTTCCAGGAAACCTTTCGCCAAAATAACCCAGTTGAATTGTTCGCCGGCAATCAGTGCCTTCAGCATAATCGATCATCTGCCGCAGTTGTTGTTTAGCAATCAACTGTTCTTGAGGATCGGTTTTTTGATCGATACTCCATTCAATTGTTTTAACATCACCAAAGCTGAAAAATATTGTACACCTAGATGGTTCTCCGTCTCTACCGGCTCTACCCGATTCTTGATAATAACTTTCTATATTTCTGGGTAGATCGAAGTGAACTACCAACCGCACATCGGGTTTATTAATTCCCATCCCAAAGGCGATTGTTGCCACCATCACCCGGACATCATCTCGAATAAATCGCGTTTGATTGCTACTACGTTCTTCATCACTTAATCCGGCGTGATAAGGCAAAGCAATAACTTTATCATTTTGTAGTTTAAAAGTTAATTCATCAACTTTTTTCCGAGTTAAAGAATAAATAATTGTCGAACCTTCAGTTTCTCGAATTAGTTCTAATAATTCAGCGTAAGCATATTTAGTTTTAGGACGAACTTCGTAATAAAGATTTTCACGGTTAAAGCTGGCAAGATGGATGCTTGGTTGCTTTAGTCCTAGTTGTTGAATAATATCACTACGGACGCGATCGGTTGCTGTGGCGGTGAGAGCGACTGTAGGCACATCAGGATAACGTTTCCGCAGAGATTTTAACTGGCGATATTCTGGACGAAAATCGTGTCCCCATTCCGAAACACAGTGCGCTTCATCAATAGCAAAGCTAGAAATACCGATTTTTTCTTTAACTAAATCGATAAACGGGAGAAACCTTTCACTGAGGAGACGTTCCGGGGCGACGTAGAGTAATTTTACTTTACCGCTGAGGATGGCTTCTTCCCGCGATCGCACTTGGTAAGCGTTCAAACTGCTATTGAGAAATGTCGCATTAATATTATTATTTCGCAATGCTTCTACTTGGTCTTGCATCAAAGCAATTAACGGCGACACCACCACCGTTAGCCCATTTTTTAACAACGCTGGTAGCTGAAAACACAAAGATTTCCCCCCACCAGTCGGCATCACAACCATTAAATCTCGATTTTGCAGCGCATCTTCGATAATTTGCCGTTGTCCGGGGCGGAATTGGTCATAACCGAAGTGATATTTTAGCGCTTGTTCGAGATGGGGATACTGAAGCATAGCGATCGCTTTTTCGGGGCCGTTCTGCGTGGGTAGTTATTAAAGATATCAGGATTTTAACTCACATCATCGGCAGCTTTGGCCAGACCTACGTTTCTGTTTGCCATCCCACTAAATCAATCATCATACATAATGCGATGTCTACGATGGGCTACGCCCACGCTTGAATTTCAAGACAGTTGTTATAAGATAGGCGATCGCACTTGTATTGAGCTAATAAACATTGTCATAAGTAAGTCAGCATTACGACGAGTAAATTTTTGGAAAGCTGTTTTAAATTTGCTAGTGATAACTAACCTATACATCGGCTGCACTTGGGTTATTGAGAGTTTTTTTAACGCTCGTTATTCTGAGGTTTCCCTAGCAGTTCTTGACTTTGGACAGTGAGGAAATTGCAGTGATGTAGTAATATCGGTGCATTTTAACTGTGATTCTAAAACATCAATCTTTCGTAAAAGCGATACTCCCCACACTATAGAAATCACTAATTTGATGGTCATCCCCACGAGCAAAAGTGTCACTATTGTGGCATTTTTCTTTTGTTGAGCCAGCCTTTTTTGTTGTTCTGCAAGTCGTGCTTCTACTTCTTGAGCGCGTTCAGCTTCTAAAGCCTGCTGTACTTCTCGCCGATCTAATTCTTCACTAGCAGCTAAAAACCGATAATCTAAGTTGCTCAAGCTTTTACAATTTGCCCAAGTTTGGCCATCTATCAAGGCTTGTCCGCGTAATAGGCGAGATTTATCTTTTTCCTCTGAGGCTATCCATGCATTGAAGTTTTCGTAGTAGGGACGCAAGTAAGCTAGTTTTTTCCCAACCCATTCTAAATTGAAAACTTCTTGATAAATTCGATTTTTTACTTGGAGAAAACCTTGTTTTTTGATTACCAAACCAGATAGTAAAAGTTCTACCTGTTCTCGACTATCATCGGCTGGTACTTTCACTCCTTGAAGGATTTGTTGATAAATTCCTAGCAATCTGGCAGCATATTTTTCGTTTCTGAGGATGCGATCGCGAATAGTTCGCAAATGCTCCGGTTCATCTTGTGATTCCCATTTCTCAATGACGTGCGATCGCACCACATTTTCTATCCAAAATTCTTCTGTACCAGGGGGAATTTTTAGCTTTCTACCTATATCATCTTGAGATAAACTCACAAGTAGCCGACACAGCTTTTGAGTAAGAAATGGTTGTCCTTCTGTCCAAGCTAATACTTCTTTCAAAACTTTCTGAGGGTGATTGTCTTTAATATCTAATCCCAAGGATAGTGGTTGAGCTTCTTCAAAGGTAAAACCATTAACTTCTATAGTTTTACCAAGATTAAACGGGGTAGTATTATTACCATATATAAATAAGTCTGAAGGTGTCGCAACCCCAAAAATTGCAAATGTTATTCGATGATACTCTGGATTAATTGCTCGTTGGTTATAACAGAATCGAATCATGTTAAAAAAGTCATCAACAGAGAAATTGAGATTGAGTATACTATCAATTTCATCAATAAAAATAAATAGCCTTTCGTTAGGAAACTGAGCTAATAAAACTTCCGAAATAAACCGACTGATTTTCTGAACCAAAGAAAGATCGTTTTGTTCTTGCCACCAGATTTTTAAATTAACTTTTCCTAACAGTTTAAAACTCAACCATAAGTCACCGACAACTCCTTTATACCACTGTTCTGGAGTTATATTTTCACAACCAATATTAGTCATATCAACGGTGGCACATTTAAAGCCCTCTTTTTGCAAGCGGTGCTTTGTTTTTACCATAAGTGAGGATTTACCCATTTGTCTACAGCTTAGGATGTGGCAAAATTCACCCTGTTTCAAAGCTTCATAAAGTTCCACATCTGCTCTGCGCTCGACATAGCTAGGAGCATCATTAGTGAGAGTACCACCAACTTGATATCGATAATTTTTCATTTAATTGATTTTTAATTTTAAGTTTATTCTATATCTCAATCAACACATTTGGATTGTGACAATTAAGAAAATTCTGATAATATCGATGAGTAATTAGGTTCGTAATCAGAACTTTAGTGTTTACTATGAACAATCAAAACTAGCTGGTAAATTCACGATAAACATTAGCATTATTTTGCTTTCCAAACTGTTGACTAAAATAAAGACGATATAACTCACACATGGCACTAGCTTGATTGCCGTTTAGTTGAACCAAACCCATACTTTCTAATTTATAAGCCGCGATCGCGTCTAACTCTACTTTTTCATCTGTTGCAATTACCTGTTCCATAGCTGACATTAATTCTGGTTCTTCTTGCAGTAGGGTCAACAGTTCTCGTAGATGCTGACCGTAAATTCCTACTGGTGTAGATGCAGTTTCTAATAACACCTCTAGCGTCATTTCTCCCTGACATAAATGATAAAATGCAAGGCTCACCAGATAAGGATGACCCCCTACCATTGCTTGTAGGGGTGCAAGGCGTTTTTCCCCTTCCAAGTTTCCTGCCCAATCTAGTCCGTAACGTAATGCTAAACTCTGTACTTGCTTAAGGGTAAATGGTGGCAGTGTAATTGTTATCCCTACATTGAAAGGCGATTGGTTGAGCTTAAGCGGAATATAAATTTCTGTTGTGTGAACCACTATCATCCGCAGTTTTTGCCAAATCCGATCTTGCTTTGCTTGTTCATGCCAAAATCGCAGCATTGGCAGAAAGTCTTGGGCAATATTGGGATATTCAAAAATCCGATGGACTTCATTCAAAGCCAAAACTACAGGATTATCATTAATGTATTGCAACAGATATGCTTCAAAATAGATTTTGCAGCTTACCTTGCTGCCCATTTCTATATCCCAAAAATCATCTACACAAGGAAGAAGATTTAACTGCCTACTGACATTTACACAAAACCAACGCAAAAATTTATCCAGGGAAACAAAAACATCTCGGTCAGCTTCTTGAAAGTCCAAATAAACAGTTTGATAATCTTGCTCTCTAGCATAAGCAATCATCCGATTCAGCAGAGAACTTTTTCCCATCTTTCTAGGTGCTTTGAGCCGGATTAAGCAACCAGGGTGTAAAATCTCGTTACAAACAACTTCTTCCAGGGAAGGGCGATTGATGTAAAGAGGAGAATCTAGTGCTACAGGGCCGCTGGGAAATTCTATCTTGCTTGCTGAAAACAAGTCTGGAGAAATCATTTCTAAACTAGATTCTTCACCAAACTTTTCTTGGATCTGATTTTCTTGATTACCTATCTCGTCTTGCAAGTGTTTATTCAAAGCTAAATGTAGATTTTTTTTCGTTATTCTTTTTCCAAGTGCGATCGAAAGGTCTTGCCACAACTCAGAACCAACTTCCTTGATGTAATTGTTGCCGTAGCCTGACACCTCTGCCATCTCACCATAAGTTTTACCCAAACATGATTGATAAAGTACAAACCACTGAATTGGATCGAGAGGCTTGTCTTGGAGAATTTTTTTTACAGATTGTAGAAGCTTATCCACAGAAAATAAATTGTTAAACAGTTAGGCAATCTACTTATATTTTTCAGCCTAGTAGTAATATACATCTGAAATATATCTGAAAAAAAATAAATATTTGAAAACAAAAAAACTTGATATTGCATTCCTCAGTAGTATACCAAAAATGTGATTGTAATTACTTTTTTGAAGGTTTTTTGTATAGAGGTTAAGTCGGCAAGCACGATAAAACCAATGTATGTTTAGTTTTGTAAAAACTGTGAAATAACGAATTTGTAAAGTATGTGCTGTATTTACATTTCGTAAAAAACTTGGGAATTTTCTCGCCCACTTACTTAGCCCTCTTCCATCACTTTTGGAGAAAGCAATCGCTGCAAGGCTTACGAACCTCACTTTCCAAGTTTAGGCTATATTTTTGGATTTATTATATTAGAAAATAAAGCTTCAAACCTTGATTTAGTCATAGTTTCAGTTTTCTGCTTCGATTATTGTTTTCACCAGAGTGATAGAAGGGCGTTAGTTCAGCCGAAATACAGCCCTGAAAAACCTGGTGACAACGATGGCTCGCTGGTATGAGATTCTAGAGACAGTCAATGGGAGCTGAACAGAATGGAACAACATCAAAAGCCAACGGTTGTAATTACGGGTGCCTCTTCAGGGGTGGGTTTGTATGCTGCAAAAGCTCTTGCTGAAAGGGGATGGTATGTGGTATTAGCGTGTCGGGATTTAGCGAAGGCACAAAAAGCAGCCCAAAGCGTGGAAATCCCCTACAACAGTTATACCAGCATACATATTGACCTTGGCTCTTTGGAAAGTGTTCGACAATTTGTGAAGAACTTCCGAGCCACTGGCAAGTCTTTAGACGCTTTGGTGTGCAACGCTGCAATTTATATGCCCTTAATCAAAGAGCCGTTACGCAGTCCAGAAGGTTACGAGTTAACTGTCACTACAAATCATCTGGGTCATTTCCTATTGTGCAACCTGATGATAGAGGATCTGAAGAAGTCATCTTTAGAACCAAGGCTGGTAATTTTAGGAACAGTCACGCACAATCCAGACGAACTAGGTGGAAAGATTCCACCACGTCCCGACTTAGGCGATTTGCAAGGCTTTGCAGAAGGATTTCAAGAGCCAATATCGATGATTGATGGCAAAAAATTTGAACCAGTTAAAGCTTACAAAGACAGCAAGGTTTGCAACGTGCTGACTATGCGAGAACTGCACGAGCGCTATCACGAGTCAACCGGTATCATCTTCAATTCTCTCTATCCGGGATGTGTTGCAGAAACGCCGCTATTTAGAAACCACTATCCCCTGTTTCAGAAAATCTTTCCATTATTCCAGAAGTACATCACTGGGGGATATGTGTCTCAGGAGTTGGCGGGAGAACGGGTTGCTGCCGTGGTTGCCGATCCTGAGTATAATCAATCCGGTGTTTATTGGAGTTGGGGAAATCGCCAGAAGAAAGATGGCAAATCTTTTGTGCAAAAAGTCTCTCCTCAAGCTCGTGATGACGACAAAGGCGATCGCTTATGGGAACTCAGCGCCAAGTTGGTTGGACTTGCCTGATGAGACAGTGAGGTGGCGTTACACTTGTGCATGATTCATAGATTCATTTTTTTGAATGGCGTTGCTGAATCATGGGATGTTTTCACCTAATTTGGAAGGAATTTTCAATGGTTTCAACCGCCAATTCATCCCGCATTTATGCAACGCCTTTTGAATTAATTAGTATTATAGGACTCATATTTGATTGCGTGAAAAAAACTCAGTACACCTTTATTCCTTCTTCCCAGTCCCCAGTCCCCAGTCCCTAGTCCCTACGATTAATTCAGAAATCAAATCGGATTGCTATATGTGCTGTTTCACTCTCAAGTTATACCTCTATATGTCTACTCTCTTGACTTGATACATAGAAAATATGTATGATTGCGATCGCATAGAAGGGGAGTAGCTGCTGGTATAAAAACATAAAAGCCAGTACATCTGAATCAACATACTGGCGATGAGCCTGGTTCAGATGGCAAATAATCAATATTTGAAAGCGAGACCTTCACTAAGTTCACACCGAAAAGTGTAAACTTGGTGAGGTCTTTTGGTTCTCATCAAGCTTCACATCGGTAAACGATTCTTCAGGAGCTTGAGAGAGTGTTAACAGCTTTTACCGCAGGTTTATTACTAATCACGGTTTCAGAGTTAGGCGATAAAACATTTTTTATTGCTGTGATTTTGGCAATGCACCACCCACGGCGGCTGGTATTTATCGGTGTGACAGCTGCTTTAGCCGCGATGACAATCCTTTCGGTGATATTTGGACAAGCAGTATCTTTGTTACCAAAAGTTTATATTCATTACGCCGAAATAGCTTTATTTATTGCCTTCGGTATCAAGCTGTTGTATGACGCTAGTAAGATGTCCAATGCTGCTTGTGATACAGAAGTTGTACAAGAAGCTGAAACTGCGGTGAAACAAGCAGATTTGCAGTTACCAAAGCAAAAGACTGGTTTGGCAATTATCATAGAAGCCTTTATGTTGACATTTATGGCAGAGTGGGGCGATCGCACCCAAATTGCCACTATTGCCTTAGCGGCTGGTAATAATCCCATTGGAGTGACAATAGGTGCAATTTTAGGACATGCCATTTGTGCTGCGATCGCAGTTATCGGCGGCAAAATGATTGCCGGACGCATTTCTGAGCGTCAACTCACCCTGATTGGCGGATGTCTGTTTTTAGTCTTTGGTGTAGTTGCAGCCATTGAAGGAGCATGAGGGGAAGAAGCAGGGGAGCAGAGGATCAGGGAAGGCAAGGGGACAAGGGGACAAGGTGACAAAAGTTAGAACTTGCAACAAGTCTTTCCCTTCCCCTTATCCCCAAATCTCTTCCTCATGCCCCATACTTCGGCTTCGCTCAGTACAAATGCCCAATGCCCAATACCCTTACTTGGGCGTACTTTCCGGTGAAGGCGCGGGAGATGCAACAGGATTAGGTGTGGGGGAAGCCGTTGCTGCCTTTTTAATTCCGTCTTTGTACTGAGCAGGTGCTAAAGCTACAGCACTATCAAACAAATGTTTTGCATCTGCGTCTTTGCCCTGTTGTTTCAAGAGCATCGCTTTTGCCACGACGGGGCGAAAATCCTTGGGATCTTTCTTAATTGCCTGGTCATAAACAGAGCTAGCTTGAGCGTAGCGTTTCTGAGAAGCATGAACAGAACCTAACAGCACCTGCACCGCTACTATATCTACACTTCCAGGCTGAATTGTATTTGCTTGGGCTGCATTAGAGAGGGTTTCTTGCAACAAACCAATGGCTGCTTCGGGGCGTTGCTGACTGATCAATAGAGCCACCATTCCTCGCAAAGCTTTCAAATCGCCTGGTTTAGTGGACAAAATCGAGCGATAAGCTTGAGCGGCTCCTTCGCGATCGCCAATTTGCTGTTTGGCTTGAGCTAGTAGCACTGAATATTCTGATTGTTCGGGATTCAACTTCGCTAGCTTTTCTAAGGGTTCAATGACTACTTGGATATCCCCTGGTTTAACCTCACTTTTATCTTTTTGACTCAGTAATTGCAGCCGCGCCTGTAACAGACCCTTAAGCGCAGTCTGATTTTCTGGTTCCCGTTGCAAAACCTGTTCATAACCCCGTGCTTCGTCTTCCAGTTTTGATTTTTGGTCAGCAGAGGGCGAACTACCTCTGGTGCTAGCGGTATTCTGACTTGAGGGTGGCGTATTATTAAATGCTCCAATTATGGGAATCACCGAAACACCCACAAAAGCAAGAATTGCCACCGCTAAGACGACTTGAACTATCCAACGATTGCGCGGTTGAGACACGGTTTTGTCTTTCTCCTAAATTTTAATGACATTATCATTTACACAAATCGTAAAGTTAAAAATTTCCAAAACTTTGCGGAATACCGCCAATTGCCTGTGAATTTTATAACAATTAACTATCCACACTGCTAAAGTAAGTGATGACTTTAGGAGGAGCCGTCAGAATTGTAGCTATGATATGCTTCCGAAACTAGTGTAAAGCCGCTAAATTAGACATTTAGTGTTTATACATTAAATTTAGCGCCTTTAGGATTGTATAGAGTACCCTAGTGTGATTTTGTGAAAAGCCAATATACTTTCAGCAGTCGCACAAATGCTCTTTCCAGCTGCCTTTGTAAAATCCCACAATGGGATGTGTCTGTGCCGCAAGGAGTTTTTATGAATTCCGACCTGATGCCGTTGCCTGAATCTTCCAATTCTTCTGCCTCTAACCAGGGCCCAACTAACGTAGAGGCAGGCGCTAATGTTCGCATAGCAGCCCAGTCCTCTAAACAAGTTGACAATTTGCCTGTCAACACCAGCGAGACTGACTCAAATGGAAACTTGATTAATCGACAGCAACCGATTCCACCTCCCAGCGAACCGATGCAGTATCGAGCGATCGGCTTAGTCCGGGGTCGCTATCATGCTAGCAGCGAACAATTTACTCAAGGTACGCTGCTGACCACAGATGGTGTAGAACTCAATGCCGTCCTCCTAGGCCGGATTATGAGCTTAGTCAAGAATCATCTAGACTTAGAAAAAGAACACTTGTGGGTAGTATACCCACGTACCAGACAAGAAAATGATACCTTGCACATCCAAATCGTCGGAGTTTGGGAGCCAGAAAATCTGGCTAAAAACTCAACAGATGAGGACGAATCGGATTTGGAGTTGCAATTACAGACACTCGATGATGGCTTATCCGAGAACTCTGAACTAAATACAACTGCCCCCAGACCTTCATCAGAAGTTACTGATGGTGGTTTTTCTGTTCGTGGTGAAGTAGTATACCAATCTTTTGATGCTAAAAGCTTGGTAGTCAAAATTAGGCAGGCTCCACGTAAATCAACTGACAAACCCAAATATTTTAAGTTGAAATTGAGGGGTGTGCTAACTACCAAAGCAGTGGGAAAATTCTGGGACTTCCAAGCCAAGCGGGAAGCAGACGTTTTAGTAGTAGAAAAAGCTGAGGCGATCGCTGATTTACCCAAAAAACGCAAACCACCATTTAAAGGTGGGCCTCGTGCTGGCATTGGTGGTGCTGGTGGTAGAAAACCATTCCCCCCCAGACGCACTGGCGAAACCCCTCGTCCCATCAAGAAAACAAGTACAGGTGGCGACCCTTCAGTGGTGTCAAAACCTATACCAAGAACACCCGCTCCTAAACCGATCAAGCGACCGAAACCGACTCAAGAGTAGGGAATGGGGCATTGGGCATTGGGCATGGGGCATGGGACAAGGTAGACAAGGAAGATGGGGGAGATTTGTTCAATAATTTCCCCTTGTCCCCCTTGTCCCCCTTGTCCCCCTTGTCTCCCTCCTCCCCTGCTCCAATCAAAAATCCGTCCGCCGGTCTTGGGGTAGAAAAGATCGCTCCATCGGAATTGGAGAAACTGGTTCTGTCAGGGTAAACGTACCTGCTTCGATCCACTTTTTCAACTCTAAGGCGACTTGCCTAGAAAAAAACAAACTCGCTAAGGGGGCAGAGCGTACTGCTTTGCCCTCTATGGCGATCCACCCAGATTTGAGTTGGGCGTAACTCACTAAACCAAAGGTGGGACGGACGCGCCGGGGAATGGAAAAATCTACTATTGGGGCTACTAAGTCTCTATCTTGGACAGCGCAGTGTTCAATTACTTGTTCATTTAATACAGGTAGTGGTACCCCAACCCCTAACATTAATGAGGGGCCATAACTTTTGAAGTAACACCCCCGCACCCAATGAGCATCCATTTGTTTGGCATCACCAATTAAAGCTAAAGTGGCGGAAGGCCCGATCGGTGTACGATTAGCTAAACGCTTTTGTAAGGGGAAGTGCTGAGTGCCTTCCCAAGCGACATAGCCAATACCGCCGCCTAAAAAAATTCGAGTACCTATACCAACGAGTTGCAAATCGGGGTCGTTGAGTAAGGGGGAAATCGCACCGGGGTTAGAATAAACAGCATTCCCCAAACGCGGCTGTAAAGGGCCGAGATAGGTGAAAAGGGGGCGATCGCCACCATTTACACCAACAATAAAATTTTGATAAAGATTGCGCGGATTAAATAAATAAAACTGATTAATTGTGTCACTGGTAATTGTAGTTTCAAAATTTGCTCTGGGGTAACAATCTGTTACTTGCCCTTGCGCTTTCACGTGTATAGATTTACCAGCAATCAAATCTTCGATTACATGACCACCACCACGTTCTCGCACTTCTTCCCCATCCGTCGTCTCCACAGCGCAACTCGCACCCAAATATAAATCTACTGCCCCAAAACCAGAGTATGCTGGCACGCCATCTAACCAACAACGGCGAATTTTTATTGGGGGATCGGTATGTCCCAGATTGATAATTGCACCACTTGATTCCATCGGCTCAAAAGTACCAGTGGTAATTACATCAACTTCTTTCGCAGCTTTAATAACACCGATTTCTACAACTCGTGCTTTTAATTCTTCAGTTGTCAACACTACCGCCCGTTGGCGACTAATTTTCTCGTTAATTTCTGCAATTGTTCGCATCTTATCAGTGCTTGCGCTTCCTGGTGAATGGGGATGGTGGGGCCCCCTCTGGGGATAAGGGGTAATGGGGAGTAGCGTAAATTAGACACTTAGTATAATTAAATACATTTATCTAGAACCTTTGTAGAGATGTAGCATGACTACGTTTTGACATTCATTTTTACTCATACCTCTATTCATCTCGAAACATTTGCCAGCAATATCTGCGTGACAGCTTAACACCCTGGATAAGGTTAAAATTCCAAAAAAACAATTCAAATATTGCAAAGTCCAAATTGTACATTTTTTGGGGGAAGCAAGCTCTATCTGTCTAAAATATTTTTTATCACTACGTAAAATTACTATAAATAAAGCCTTGCATTATCAATCAAAATCAGTTAATTAATTTTGGATTTTAGATTTAGCCGCATTGCAAAATCCTCAATTTTTTAAGAAGCTGAGGATTTTGTTGTTCATGAATAATTTTAACGAACCTCTTCCAATTAAAATCCCCCAGGCAATGTCCATGTCTGGGGGTTGGTACCAAAAGTTTACAGCTTTCAGTATGTTTTCACAATTTCTGCCTAGTTAATTTCCGGTTTCTGCAAATTTAATCTTTAAGTCGTGGTGTTTTACCGCTAAACTACCAGGTCAAGATTTTGGAGACCCGGACGAGATTTGAACCCATGTCCCACTGACATTAATTCGCAGAGGTTGATACAGAACGTGAATTTTTAACCTTAGCTTGGAGCAATAGCCTAAGACTAAATATAAGGTTGATTGTGTCGAGGAGTACCTTTACCCTTTGGCTATCCCTCGGTTTAATTAAGTCGAGGGAGTAGGACTCGAACCTACATATTCTCCTATAGACACTGAAACTAAACTTGCGCTCCAAAACTATTTTACCTAAATGTTGAGGGTGAAAACAAGTAGCCGAAAATTGAGCGGGCAACTTGATTTTGTTGAGTAACTTCTAAACTATTTGCTTGTTCTCTAGCAAAAACCACTTCTTGCATGAGCCTATCTACCCGCCGCAGCAATTCATTTTGTCTTGCTTGAGAAATTGCTCCAGAAAACTTGACTGTTCGCCAAGTTCCTTCTGGCACGTCTTCTGAAGACTCTTTTACCTGCGCGGGATGCTCTTTTGTGGCTTCATACAGCACCACAGGTTTAACTATTTTTTTGGTTTTGGTGGTATGTTTCGGTTCAGTGGCAAAACATTCTTGCTGCTGATCGTAAACCCAAGATTCGCTAGTATCTAGAACAGGCAGTGTTGAGATGAACGTTTTAACATCAACTAACTGCTTTTCCAAAAACAAGAGGTAAGAAACGGGTACTTCTCGTAAAATGGTGGTTCCGTCAACTACTATATCTGCTTTAGCCTGGGCATTAGCCCAATCTTGGGTGGCACATAAGTTAAATAATTCTGCACAAGCTTGCTCAAATTGACTCAGCAAATCTTCTGCTTTCATTTGCAGTGTCTGATTTTCTGGAGGATATACGAAGCCATCTTCAGCCACTGGCTGAAATGTCCGCGAAATCCCTTGAAACATTGCACTTTTTTGAATCAGATGATATATGCCTGTTTTTGCTTTTGTGGTGTTAGCTTTAACGGTTTGTAAAATCGCAATAACTTGATTTAGTTTCAAAGCTTACCCTCCAATATATGAATTGATTATTTTCCCCCTATTGTCTGCTTGATTTTTAGTAGCGTCCACCTAGCAGGTGAGTTTTACAAAGATGATAGGCGATTGTGATGTCTATCGGAGATTGGATATCCACCATATACTTGTTTGCGATCGCTTATTATCAAACCCCAAAGCGATCGCCTTTTTCTGCAATCAAAAATTGAGTGACTAATCTTCTGGTTTCAAGATGTCATCATCAATCGATGGCTTCTTCTTAATGTCTGTATTTTCTGCTTTCCAATTATCATCTGCTTCTGGAGATTGAGAAACTATCACAAACTCAGTCTCTTGTGTATGATTATTTCCCCATTCATCCAAAACATCTTTAATTAATACTTCTTGCAACCAAATCTTAGCGACAACAGTCAGGGGTAGGGCTAGAAATAATCCTAAAAAGCCAAAGAAAGTGACGAAAAATAGCTGGGCAATTAAGGTTATGGCTGGCAGCAATGAGACTTGATGCGCCATGACAACAGGCGTGATGAAATTACTCTCAATCTGTTGAATAATAAAGTAGAGAATTAAGACAGCGATCGCTTTCCAAGGTTCATCTAAGAAAGCGATCGCCATTGCTGGGATTACACTCATCGTTGGCCCCAGATTGGGAATCAAGTTAAAAAATCCCGCTAAAACCGCTAAAGCAAGTGCTGCCTTGACATGCAAAATTGATAAGCCAATCAGACTCATCACGCCCACTACAAAGATGGCAATGAAAGCGCCTGTAATCCATCCCTCTAAAGAGACTTCACACTTATCTAAAATTCCATCTACCCGCCGCCGATAAAATGAGGGAAAAAGCCGTACAAACACTTTGCGATAAGCCACGGGGTCGGCTAACATCATTCCTGTTAAAACCAACACTAGCAAAATCTTGAGGACGACTTCTAAAGAACCAGATACAAAAGCAAAGGAGTTTCCCAGTAGCCGATTGGCGAAGGGCTGTACTTGTTGGATGAGACTATTGATATCTGGGATGTAAGGAACTAACTGGTCAGGAATACGAGTTCTCAGGGCATCAAGCCAACTATTAAAGCGTCCAAACCCTCTAGGAACTTGATAGGTTAGTTCTTGAAACTGCTGGGCAAATGGCGGCACAATTAGCCAGAAAAAACCCACAACACCTGCGAAAAAGATAGCTACTGCTAGGAGGACGGCGAATCCGCGCCTCATCCCAAAGCTTTGGAAGCGTTTCGCTAGCCGATTTAAGGTGGTGGCTAACACAACTGCGGCAAACATCAGCAAAAGCACTTCCCGAATTTGCCACAAGATGTATAAAGAAAGAACTATGGCGATTAAGCCGATCCATTGACCGAGGTTCACAGGCTAACTCCCAACCGTTGGCAAGATGCAATTTTCTTGTAATTAAGCTAGGTTAGCTGATTTTAGGAACTTGTGCGTAAATGATTTGAGTTAATTTTGTTTTTCTGCTTGAAATCGCCACAGTAGAGCGATCGCTACGATCGCAATCGGCAAAAATACTATAATCAGCGCGTTGGTTGCTGTCGCCGGAATTGGTAGACTTGGCCCTGCATACTTAATCAATACTGATAACAAAGCCGAAAGTAAAAGCAGTTTTAGAATTAATCCTAGTTGATTTTCCATAAAAGTACGGCAATACAGATTTTTGTGGTACATACAAATTTGTGCTGTACCGTGTAGTTTCTAGAATAAACCCACAGATACAATCCTTGTGGTTTTCACAAAAATATAATTTTTAGTACCTATCAGCAACGAAGAATGTGAGACGCGATCGCTATTACACTTTGTTAGTGGTGTCTGAACCCCAGACAGCACCTTATAGACTCTTAAAGCTTGACATAAAGTAACCAAAACAGCCTTTGAGTAATTTAAATTAAACACAAAGGAATGCAGAGTTTTAGCAAACTTTATTTGCTCTGAACTGCCTCAATTCTATATTTAGTTTTAATCAACTCAGACAGTTGTATCAAAAGTTTTTTCACTCTAGCTTGAATATATTGAGGATTTTTAGGTACACGTTTAGCTATATATCTTAATAGAGCAATCTGATAGCCAAACTTATATTGAATTGCGGAAAATATATTAAACTTGACCTGGTGGGCTGCACCTTTATCTAGGTTTTTTAACTTTCTTACTTCACGATGATATACGGGATGCTCTCCCCAAACGCAGGCAAAGTGTACAAGAGCCGGAGACACCACCTGATTGTATTTTTGAAAAGTAGATTTACCTTTAATAGCATCTATATTAAAAGAACCACGAAGACCAATAGGTGTTCGCATCATCAGACCATTATCTTCAAACATACTTTGATTGTGTAGCATCATAGCTAGACCAAAAATACGTTCATCATTAGGGCCATCACCACGAAATTCACTAATACCTAGCGTTTGCCAATCCCTTGCCAATTCTAGTGCTGTTTCAAAAAATGCCTTAGCAGTATCGTTTTTTTCAAAATAATAGAGACCTCCATTAAATCTAGGTAATTTTGTCAGATTAAATCGTTTGAGTGTGTCATCTACATTAATGAATGTATCTTTATCGCCTGCTTGAAGATATACATCACCTGCCACACTAAAACTTTTGCCTTTAAAATCATCAAAAATAAAATTAATATCCCTTACTGCTATGCAATCACTATCAATGCAAAGTGTATATTTAAATGGAGAATAATCATAAAGGTGAAATTTTTGCTTTACGTTAGAACCGTATTCTTTTCTAAGATTGATAACGCAATCATAAAGCTCTAGCAAATCTTTATCATCTTCACGATCGGTAACAATAGCACGCGGAATATTTGGTGAATGAAGACGTAGAGAACGTGCTAATGACTTGGCCATTTCTATATAATAAGATGCTCCGTAAGCATAGGTGATAATGCCACGTTGTGAAATAAACATATTTTGATTAATTAATAGTATGTAAGCTTTAACTTTCTAATGGCATTCTAACTTACACTCCAAAAGATAGATATCCACTAATATCAATCCAGTTTAAAATCTCTATAAATTTTCCGTAAAGTATAGTCTACAGGACTTACGCAACTGGCATATTATTTTCAGTTCGTAGTGAAGACTTTAGTCCTCAAAATAAGGGCTAAAGCCCTTACTACAAACTAAAAATCCGATTTTTTGGTGACACTTGCGTAAGTCCTAGTCTAAATAAAATTTAGACCTGTTTAAGTATATCTGATTGCCTTTAAAAGAAAATTTTAAAGGTACAAATCGGTTAAAAACAAAAATATATGCAGCAAAAAACAACACAGTAAGAGATACTAAAAGCAGGTACATAGGCAAGAAAATATGGAATCCCTAACCTCTCGTATGCAGGCGGTACAATCGCCAATTATTCCTGTGGTTGGGGAACTGATTAAAAACTCTCCTGGAACCATTTCTCTAGGACAAGGTGTTGTTTCTTACAACCCACCACATGAAGCCATAGAATTTTTAGCCAAATTCTTAGCCGAACCAACTAATAATTTATACAAAGCAGTTGAGGGAATTCCCCCTCTACTGACAGCACTTGCAGGGAAATTGCAAGCCTTCAACAGGATTGAAATCAACGGGGAAAACTGCATTGTTGTGACAGCAGGGAGCAATATGGGATTTATGAATGCCATTCTTGCTATCACTAACCCAGGCGACGAAATTATTCTCAATACCCCCTACTATTTCAACCACGAAATGGCGATCGCAATGGCTGGTTGTCGTGCGGTATTAGTGGCGACGGATGAAAATTACCAATTGCGCCCAGATGCGATCGCTCAAGCAATTACTCCTAAAACACGGGCTGTGGTGACGATTTCACCAAATAATCCCACTGGAGTTGTCTATTCTGAAGCTGCATTGCGCCAAGTAAATCAAATTTGTGCTACTCACAGTATTTACCACATCAGCGATGAAGCTTATGAATACTTTACCTATAACGGTGTAAAACACGTTTCACCTGGCTCATTTAGTAATAGCAGCGAGTACACCATTTCTCTTTATAGCTTTTCTAAAGCATACGGTTTTGCGAGTTGGCGCATTGGCTACATGGTGATTCCCAAACACTTACTTGTCGCTGTTAAAAAAGTCCAAGATACAATTTTGATTTGTCCGCCAGTCATTTCTCAATATGCAGCTTTAGGGGCATTGCAGGCAAAAGAGGATTATTTGAAGAGTCATATAGGAGCTATAGCTCAGGTACGCCAACTAGTATTAGACTCCCTTAATCGTCTACAAGGCTTATGTAGCATTATCCCTGCCAATGGCGCTTTCTATTTTTTCCTCAAAGTTCATACCCAGATGGATGCTTTTGAGTTAGTCAAACAACTGATCCAGGAACATAAAGTCGCAGTTATTCCAGGTACAACTTTTGGCATAGATGACGGATGCTATCTACGCGTTGCCTATGGGGCATTACAAAAAGAGACAGCAAAAGAAGGTATAGAAAGATTAGTGCAGGGTTTGGAAACTATAGTTAGGAGTTAAAAGTCATCCATTCCTGCCCCCTGCCTCCTGCCTCCTGCCTCCTGCCTCCAATCCCAAATATAAAATTCAACAGATGCCAATTATTCATAAGTTAATTGAAATTGAAACTGAGCCAAAAATTAATATTCATAATATCACCCCACAAATTCAAGATTTTATTGCCTCAACATCAATTAAAAATGGACAAGCTTTAGTATTTTCTCAACACACTACAACAGCGTTATCTATCAATGAAAATGAAGTCAGATTATTAGAAGATATAAAAGTATTTTTGCAAAAAATCGCACCAGAATCAGACCGCTATTTGCATAATGATTTGCATTTAAGAGATGTCCCAGAAGATGAGCCGATTAATGCTCACTCTCATTTGATGGCAATGATGCTGACCACAAATGAGATAATTCCCATTGTGGATGGTAAATTAGCTTTGGGAACCTGGCAATCTGTATTGTTTTTTGAGTTAGATGGCCCGCGTAAAAGAACGGTATTTGTACAAATTTCTGGTGAATAATGCAACTTCACACCTGCAATGCTCTGAGAACAACCTAAATCTGAGAGAATTACGAACACAATCAAGAAGTACATCAGTTGAATTTATCTACAGCAATTAAAAACCTGAAAGAATGTTTTCCAGCATCACCTTCCTTTCCACAAACCAGGACTTTTGTTGTGTCAAAGGCAGACGCAATTAACTATGAAAAATAACGATAATTTTGTATTACGTAATACTTGGTACTATGCTCTGCCTAGCAATCAAATCAAGCCAGGCATGATGATTAGCCGCATTTTCTTAGGAGAACCGGTGCTGTTAGTTCGCAGCCAAGATGGTAAAGTGTCTGCAATAACGGACATTTGCCCCCATCGTGGTGTGCCCTTGAGTTGTGGGAGATTCAACGGGCAAGAAGTTGAATGTTGTTACCACGGTTGGCGCTTTAACTCTGCTGGGCGTTGTACTGCGATACCTTCTCTTGTGGAGGAACAGCAAATGGATTTGAGTCGCTTCGACGTGCAGTCATATAGTGTTCGCGAAGCCCAAGGGAATATCTGGATATATATGCCCGATCCCGATAACCCTCAACCTGCATCTGAAATGGAAATTCCGGTAATTCCAGGGTTTGATGGGCGATCGCACCAGTTTGTAGAAGTGGTAAAATTTCCTTGTTTTATAGATCATGCAGTGGTAGGTCTGATGGACCCGGCTCATTCACCCTACGTTCATCGCGCTTGGTGGTGGCGAAATGAGCAATTGCACGAAGAAGTAAAGCAATTTGATGCTTCGCCCTACGGCTTTACGATGCGACGACACCGATTACCTGCGAATGGGGGTCGATTATACTGGCTGATTGGCGGTGGTGTCCCGGAAACAGAAATTTCCTTTCGTTTACCTGGAGTCAGAATTGAAGAAACCACCATTGGTAATAATCGAGTCGTTAATTTGACGGCAGTTACACCAATTTCAGACACAGAAACGGAGGTAACTTTTGCTCTTTACTGGACACTTCCTTGGGTAGGATTTTTCAAGCCACTGTTACACGTGCTGGCGCGGACTTTCATTGGCCAAGACCGAACGGTGGTAGAAAAACAGCAAATTGGTTTGAAATATAATCCTGTGCTGCGGCTGATTAAAGACTCAGATATGCAGGCACAGTGGTACTACCAGTTAAAGCGGGAGTATGCTCGATCAGTCGCTGAAAGACGAGAATTTGTCAATCCTGTCAAGGGTCAAATACTCCGTTGGCGTGCTTAAAATTGAGATTTACAGCCTTGCTCCCTTTGCGGGATGATTTAGCAACTAAGGCTGATCTCTCCCCCTGCCTCCCCTGCTTGCCCAAATTACAGCAGAATTCAAGTATTTGAACCACATCTGTTGTAAGGGCGCAAGGCCTTGCGCCCCTACTGGGTGGTCTATTTACCTGAAAATAGCTGTAATCCCACTGTTCTGCAATGCCAGATTTACTTCTCTTGCCACGTCGTAGACATCGCCTAAAAACCAAAACTGAGAATTTAGCCTCAAATAGACATTGAGCATTTTTATCTCTTCTCTCTGTTTCGCGCCAGTTGCTTCTCCCAAGGGGAGACGCTGCGCGAACAAGTCGGGGAACCCGCAAGGGCGCACTGGCTTCTCTGCGCCTCTGCGGTAGCCTGCGGCAAGCCGTTCGCGTAGCGTCTCCGACAGGAGAAGCGTCTACGTTAAAAAAGTTGACTTTGATAAAGAGTTTTAGCCTTAACCCAAGCGTATTGCATTTTAACCCAATACAAAATATTTCGTTTTGTTAAGAAATACTCAGCGAACGATCGCTCTAGTCAATAGAGGTGGGACAAACAGCAATATTATGCTAAATCCACGGCTGAGAAGACGATCCAGCTATTTTGAGAAGCGTACTTTGTCTGATTTTTTCCTTATTTTCCCAGACTCTTACCTGCACTCAACCTTAATTATGTACACAATACTAAATAGCTATGCATATCCCTAAGTTTTCAGAATTACTGCATTATTCAATCTAGAAGTACGAATTATGGAAGACAAAAAAAGGGCAGAAATAACATCCCAACCCGGTTTTTTGGGACAGGCACTGACTGCTGCCGGAACGGCTATAGCCGCTCCCTCATTACTCAATCAGACAACTATAGCAAAGGAAGCTAGCCAAAGTAACCCAGGTGAGATGAATGTGAAACTTACTGTTAACGGCGAGCAGCAAACCCTCGACCTTGAGCCACGTGTCACACTCTTAGATGCGCTACGCGATCGCTTGGGGCTAGTGGGCAGCAAAAAAGGATGCGATCACGGACAGTGTGGGGCTTGTACTGTTCTGATCGATGGTGAGCGAGTTTATTCCTGCCTGAGTTTGGCAGTGATGCAGGAAGACAAGGCGATCGTCACCATTGAAGGGCTGGCCAAGGGCGATACTCTCCATCCAGTGCAAGCAGCATTCATTGATAACGATGGCTTCCAGTGCGGCTATTGTACCCCAGGACAGATTTGTGCTTCTGTTGCCTTACTTGATGAAATCAAACGCGGCTGTGCTAGCGTTGTCACCCCAGATTTGACTTGTCCCCCACAGTTGGCTGAACTCTCTGAAGCTGAAATCAAAGAGCGACTGAGTGGTAATCTTTGTCGAT
The DNA here is from genome assembly GCF_034530775.1 of Nostoc sp. DedSLP04. Taxonomy (NCBI): domain Bacteria; kingdom Bacillati; phylum Cyanobacteriota; class Cyanophyceae; order Nostocales; family Nostocaceae; genus Nostoc; species Nostoc sp. DedSLP04. Next base: position 65,847 of record NZ_JAVRCL010000016.1, read on the forward strand.
GTAGCGCTTACAACGGCATTGTGGCAGCAGTCCAGCAGGTAACGGGACAAAAACCGCCCTCTCCTGCCGCAGATGTGATGGTCAATGAACCCCAGGAGATGCTCAGATGAACAACTTCACTTACACCCGTGCTACCTCTGTGAAAGATGCGGTTGAACGGGCAACAAATGACCAAAATGCGATATTGATTGCGGGCGGTACGAATTTGGTTGACCGTCTCAAAGTCTTTCTAGATGAGCCATCGCAACTTATCGACATCTCTCGATTAGAGATGAAGCGCATTGAACGCACAAATGAGGGTGGTCTGAGCCTTGGAGCGCTAGTAAGTAACACAGCAGTGGCAGACCATCCTGATGTTCGCCGCGATTTTCCAATCCTGTCGCGGGCGATTCTTTCTGGTGCGTCTCAGCAAATCCGCAATATGGCAACCGTAGGGGGCAACCTACTGCAACGCACTCGCTGTCCCTACTACTACGATACCGCCTTCCCTTGCAACAAACGGCAACCGGGAAGCGGCTGTCCAGCAGCAACGGGCATCAACCGGATGCACGCCATCCTTGGGGCCAGTGACCAATGCGTGGCAGTTCAACCCTCAGATATGTGTGTCCCTCTTGCGGCTCTGGATGCTGTTGTTGTTGTGGAAGGCCCCAAGGGTAAGCGGCAGATACCATTGACAGACTTTCACCGACTACCAGGGGACACACCCCAGCGAGATACAAACTTAGAGCCAGGTGAGTTGATTACCTCTGTGGTTTTGCCCCCAGTGCCGTTCGCCAAATCAGGGGTTTACCTAAAGTTACGCGATCGCACTTCCTATGCCTTTGCGTTAGTCTCTGTGGCAGCTGCGGTTGACTTAGCAAGCGAGCAGATTCAGAATGTGCGCTTGGCAATGGGTGGCGTAGCCCATAAACCTTGGCGCTCAAAGGAAGCAGAAAAGTTTTTGATCGGCAAGAGTGCCAATACTGCAACGTTTCAACAGGCGGCAGAAATTGCACTTCAAGAAGCTAAACCATTAACTCATAACAGTTTCAAAGTTGACTTGGCAAAGCGGGCAATTCGTCGCGCACTCACAGTGTCAGCTAAAGGAGGAGGCGTAGTATGAACAAAGTAATTGGGACTGCCGTCAACCGCAAAGATGGACGGGCAAAGGTTACGGGCACGGCAACCTACGCCGCAGAACATCAAATTCCAGGTCTGGTTCACGGTTATCTTGTCACCGCCAGCATTGCCAATGGGCAAATTAAAAACATCGACACCAGTGGGGCAGAAAAGGCAATAGGTGTGATAGATGTTTTTACGCATAAAAACTCGCCTAAAGTGTTTATGCCAGCCAATGACTTTATGACCTCGAAAATCTACGAGGCTCGTCTGCCGTTGTCGGATGACAAAATTCACTATGCAGGACAAATTATCGGTTTGGTAGTAGCAGACACCTTCGAGCGGGCGCGTGATGCAGCGCATTTGGTCAAGGTGGAATACACAAGCCAAAAGCCAGTCGTGGAAGCTGCACTCGCCACCTTCAAGGAGGCACCACCGCACTTGGGTGAAGAGTTAAAGTTTGAAAAAGGGAATTTTGCGGCAGGGGTGGCAAGTGCAACAACGAAACTTACAGCCACCTACAAGACAGCCATCGAACTGCACGCGGCGATGGAACCTCATGCGACCATTGCCCACTGGCAAGATGCAAACTCACTCACTGTTTACGAGCCGTCTCAGTGGGTGTTGGCAACTGGGCGCACCTATGCAGAACTCTTTGGACTCCCAACTGAACAGGTTCATGTCGTCACACCTTTTTTGGGTGGAGCTTTCGGCTCTAAAGCCTTTCCCTGGCCCCACGGTATTCTCTGTGCTGCGGCAGCCCGTGAACTTCAGCGTCCTCTCAGAGTCGTCCTCAGCCGACGGCAAATGACAGCGAACGCCGGACATCGCTCCGAAACCGAGCAAACTATGCGTTTGGGAGCAACTGCTGATGGTAGTTTAACTGCGATCGCCCATGAGGTAAAATCCTGTACCTCACCAGTGGATGTCTTTACAGAACCCTGTACCTCAGTCACGCCAGTTATGTACACAGCGCCGAATTTGCAACTGAAGCAGGAACTAGCGGTGCTGAACATCGGTACACCAACATTCATGCGCGCGCCAGGAGAGAATCCTGGGATGTGGGCGATGGAGTCAGCGATGGACGAGTTGGCCTGGATGCTAAAGATTGACCCGGTAGAACTGCGCCTGAAAAATGAAACTAAAGAACACCAGCGCAATGGTCAGCCATTCTCAGCCAAACATTTTGCTGACTGTTTGCTCTTGGGTGCGGAACAATTTGGCTGGAAAGACAGACCAAAACAGCCCCGTTCTTTGACACGCGATGGCAAACTCATTGGTTGGGGGATGGCGGCAGCAACCTACCCTGGCAGGCGAGGTGCAGCATCAGTCAAGGTACGGCTGCTACAAGATGGTACTGCCCATGTTCTCACGGCTGGGAATGACATGGGCACTGGCGCATATACCGTTGTTGCGGCCACAGCAGCAGATGCATTGGGGCTACCCGTCGAACAGATACAAGTAGAGTTGGGCGACTCCTTACTACCAGATGGAGGCATGGCGGGTGGTTCCATGATGACAGCATCTCTCCTCCCGGCGGTCATGTCAGCTTGTGAGCAAGTTCTGAAAACTGCTAATGCTAAGACCGCACAGGAGGCGTTTGCAACTCTGAGTCAGTCCGGCCAAGCAGCAATTGAAGTCACAGCATCCTCCGCTCCTGGCGATGAAACAAAGGAATGGGCGTTCCAATCTTGGGGCGCACATTTTTGCGAAGTCAGCGTGGATGAAGAAATCGGACGTTTGCGGGTGACGCGCTGGGTGTCAGTCATGGATATCGGGCGAATTATCAACTCTAAGACAGTAGCCAGTCAAGTCCGTGGTGGCGTGATTATGGGTATTGGGCAAGCCTTAATGGAGGAGTGCCAAGTCGATCCAAACATCGGCTATCCCGTGGTTTATGACCTTGCTACCTATCACTTCCCAGCCCATGCAGATATTCCTCGCATTCAGGTGGCCTTCGTCGGCGAACCTGACTTCAACTTCAACCCAGCAGGTGTACGAGGTGTAGGCGAAATTGGGATCACAGGTGTTTCAGCTGCGATCGCCAATGCAGTTTACCATGCCACAGGTAAGCGCATCCGTGATTTACCCATTACACCTGACAAGTTGATCTAAAAGGGCATTGGGCATTGGGCATGGGGCATTGGGCATTGAGAAGAAGCTTTTGGGGCACTAACCTAAACTAAATTCTGCAAATTCTCTTTGCCCAAACAGCATATTTCGGTCTACGGCTGACAATATTTTATTATTGGTGTGTTGGCTATTTAAGGAGCGAACAACTAACTGCGCCACATCTGCACGATTGATGCTACCAATAATGTGCGGATCTTCAGTTAAAACACCATTACCCGTTGCTGGTTCTGATTTTAGTCCACCAGGACGGATGATTGTATAGGTGAGTCCACTGGCAATTAAGTGTTGTTCGGCTTTGTCTTTCTCAGCTAAAACTTTTCCCAGTACCTCTAAAACTTGGGGTGAGGCAGCAACAACACTATTGCCAGCACCAATGGAAGATACAAGAATAAACTTTTGCACCCCAGCTTTAACTGCTGCATCGATCAGATTTCTGTTACCAGGGTAATCCGGCCTTTCTACATCTGATGGTACACCGCCAATTGTACTGATAACGGTGTGAATAGGTTCATCTGTCACAATTGCGCGTTCGACATCGCCAATATTCAAGGCATCTCCTTGAACTACTTCAATACCCATTGCTTCTAGTTCACTAGCAACTGTTGCCGTTCTCAGGAGTGCTTTAACTTTTAGCTGTTGCGCTGTGAGATATTGAGCAATTTCTCGACCAACCCCGCGACTTGCTCCAGCTAGAAAAATATAAGATGGACTTGTCATAATAAATTTAATTATTTACGCTCAAAGGATTTTATCAGAGGATTGCAGTATTTAATAATTGCTCAAGCGACCGAGATGCTTCAATTGCTTTTTGGAATGTACGGATGACTGGGGTGGTAGCATTTCCCGGACTTATACCATAGCGATCGCATCTGTGGTTTTTCTCCCCCTTTAACTAAACCGTATTGCAACTACTCCCAGCAATCCTAATCTAGCGATCGCAAATAACTGAGTAATCATAATTACAAAAATAATATTAGGATAGCAATTATACTTAACCCCATTGTAGGAAGTAATTTAGTAAACATTTGTGCAAATGTAGCAAATAACTTTTCTGTGGATAAATTTATGGCTAAAAAATCTCAATCCAATCTAGAACAATACCAAGATGTCAGATTATCTGCTACCACAAGAATTTGGGTAATTACAGTAGCCATTCTGGGAGTTTGCGTCCCACTGTCAGCCGTTACTAGAAGCGGTGCTATTCTTCCTTTAGTTGCAATTGGTGGCGCCGCTGTTGGTACAGTTGCAGTTTGGCGTTCTGATGAGCAAAAATCTAAAACTAACTATTTGCAACAGCAACAAATAGAACTGTTAGAACGGAGATTAGCGAATTTAGAAACAATTGTTAGCAGTGATGACTTGAACTTACAAATGAAAATTAAACAAATCGAAGCAAGGGATACTTTTGGCGACTCATCTAATGTAAGTACTACACCCAAACAACCAAAACGCAAAGGTTAAAATTAGCCAATCTTCACCATTTATTTGGATTTCAGAGGATATTTCCGAGAATTATCGTTACTAGGTGATTTTTATGTAGCTATTTGCTGACTTAACGTGACTGCAATCTTTAAATCCGTCTCAAATTTAACTTTCCTTTGCAGCTAGAAGTGTTTCTCTAGAAACAGTATCTCGATCTCTATCTCCGTTAGAATTGACTGATATCATTTAATTCTATATACTTCAACTGCATCAGTTCATGAAATATCTAAGTGCTATCCATCTATCTCTTTCCCGGAAACATTTGTCAATGGCTGTGTTTTATTAGACTGTTAATATTACTGAATTTTTAATTAACTAAGGTTATAAACTTGAGTAATTGCGTTTGTATAGCTTACCGTAGGTATGCAATAGTTTGCCGCAGGAATGTAGATGGATTGGATTAGCTTACTCAAAGCTCAACAAATTGACTTCCTTCAACGTGTGAAAAAACCTAAAACTTATGACTTATCTTTGCTGGAAAGTCAAGTTAAAGGTTGTCACACTGAAGTTATAGCCTTTTGGGGCGAGCCATTGGCTAGACTCCAAGAACTTTCTCGTCAACAAGCAGAAGTTCTCGCCAAAAATCCGCCGCCGACGCCGCCGGAATATCCTGAGCCTCCTGACTGGACGATACCTTTTCCTAAATACTTCCAACAACAAGCCCAAGATTATCTTTTCCGGGAGCATATTGTTGACAGGGTAATAAGCGAACGCTTGGGCAAGTTAGTAAAAAAGGTGTCACAAGATACTTTGCAAAACATGATTTTAGATGATGAGGGAAATTTGGGTGGCGAAAGTAAATTTCCTTATATACTCAAAGATCATCCTCAGCTAAGTGTTCAAGTTTACGTTGCTGATGGAGAAAGTTTTAATGGTATTAAGAAAGACAAAATTAGGTGGTCGGTTACTCAAGAAGATTTAAAAAATCACCAAGTATTAATTTTTCTCTGTTTATTTTATCCATCTACAGGTAATTTAGGTTACGAGAAGCAAAGTATAATAACGGGATTTTTACCTACAAATCAACTTGAAGTTAGCGAACCAAAACTGTATGTCACTCCGAGTAATTTGTTATATGCAGGGGGGTTAAGTTGGTATTTAGAATCACTGATGGGTAAAAAAGACACGTCGCCAGTAATTAATGAGAGAGCGATCGCAGATACAATACAGACTCTACCATCAGAACATTGTCTCAAAGCTATAATCGGTGACTGGGAATGCTGGCAGACTTTGCAAGGACACACCAGAGGGATTAATTGCCTAGCTTTCAGTTCCGGGTGTAATAATGGCAAAGCCTTACCCATTTTGGCAAGTGGTAGTCGTGGAGAGACGAAACTCTGGGATTTAAGCAAGGGCGAATTAATAGAGACATTATCAGAGTATCCTTGGGTAATATCTGGGCTGGTGGATGAAGTGAATTCCCTAGCTTTTAGTTCAGATGGACAGACTTTAGTAAGTTGCGGTGCAGATTCGACAATTAAGCTTTGGCACGTAGGCGCTTTAGACTTGATAGATATTTTGCATAAACACAATGGGGTAGTGCGGTGTGCTGCTTTCACCCCAGATGGCAGAATGTTAGCGACAGGCGGAGATGACAGAAAAATTCTCTTTTGGGATTTGATGCATCGTCAGGTTGCGATCGCACTTTCCTTAGATGATACAGCTGCTCATTCCCTAGTTTTAAGTCGAGACGGCGAAACTCTAGTTACAGGTAGCTACCGCAAAATCAAAGTTTGGCGCACCTCACCCCAAACGGGAATCAAAAGTTTAAAAGATGCACAACCACTGCATACCCTCATGGGTCATTCTCACATCGTTTGTTCCTTAGCAATCAGCGTAGATACTAAACTGCTTGTGAGTGGTAGTTGGGATCAAACGATTAAAGTTTGGCAATTGGAGACTGGGGAATTACTTCATACCCTTAAAGGACATAGAGATCGGGTATATGCGATCGCTTTAAGTCCCGATGGACAAATTATCGCTAGCGGTAGTGCTGATAAAACCATCAAGTTGTGGCATTTACAAACCGGGGAATTGCTGGCTACGTTTACAGGTCATGGGAATATAGTCACAGCATTAGCCTTCACAGCTTCCGGCGAAATGTTAGTCAGTGGCAGTTTGGATAAGACAATTAAAATTTGGCAACGCAGTTAATCGTAGTTATCCCTCTTTTGTCACTTTCGGCAGAGAATAATTTGTAACCCTTGCCCAGATAGGATTTTAATTGTAGAGCTTTTTTGAAAGTTTCTATTAGCTTGCGATCGCTAATCTTCCCACTAAATCTAGGTTTCATCATTTAGCTCCAATTTTTATTTCCCCAGAGTGACAAAAGAGGGATTAGTAATTCATCATCACACTTTCTACGTAGCTTGCTTCTTTGCAGGAGTACAATAGACACCTTGCAAAAGTAACAAATGCCAAGATGTTGATTGTAATATCATGTCCGCTTGATTACTTACTAAACCCCAAGAACCCCACCCCGCCAAAGCTACGCTTCGTCTCCCCTCCCCGCAGGCGGGGAGGGGCTGGGGGTGGGGTGCAATGACTCTGGAAATCATAACTAATTACCCGAACTTGATATAAAAAGTAAAAGTCAGCGCTACCATCGGCAGCACTGACTCCTTATTTTGTAGTAAATTAAACTATGTCAGGTTGGAGTTTTTAGTCAATCGAAATCTGCTGAGGACCACTGGCTTTGCCGTTATGTGCATCCGTTGTGATGCTGGTGTAACTATTTGAGCGGATCTGTTTATCTAGCCAGCTTTTAACTGGATCGTCTGCAAGATTGAGTCGAAGCACACCAGAGAAAAACCCACCTACAAATGAGACTGGATGCTGAGTAAATTCTCTGAATATAGGTGACAATTCATTAATGAACATAAAAAGACTCCTGGCACTGCCGTAAAAAATTATTACTTCTTAATTGATCGTAACGTGTTAAAGGATTGGGCATTGGGCATGGGGCATGGGGCATGGGGCATGGGGCATTGGGCATGGAGAAGAGACAAGCTAGACAAAGAAGAGGAGGGAGACAAGGGAGAAACTTATTTAATAATTCCCCCTTGTCCTTTTTGTCCTCCTTGTCCTCCTTGTCCCCCAAGTCTCCCCCACTCCCTACTCCCCGATCATTTCGCGTTATGAGCTTGGTTCCCGATCGGGAAACATACACTTATCAGAATCACAACCACTAGGGCCAGCCTCTGTCATTTCGCCTAAATCGTAGCGGCTTAGTACTGCACAGAAATCATCTGTTTTGCGTCGCGCTTTCACCTCTTGAGTTAAGCGATCGTAAGTTGATTTATTTATTGGTTCAAACGGCAAACGTGGGAATGATTGCAAATCGTCAAAACGCGCTAAAAGAGCAGCTGAAATATATCCCTCATCATTCTGAATGGTTTCGTAAATGCGCTGTCCTAAAGGCTCAATTTCATCAGAGCGAAGTTCCAAAGTAGCTGATGTGTTGTGAGTCACATACCAACGTTGAACCTGGAGGACAAAATCAAATTGGGCTGAGACTGAAAACTTAGAAACATCAATTTTATCAGCCCCTGGTAAATCAGCCCAAGTTACAGAAACAGGGATTTCCACTAGCCATTCACTCACCCGCGGATCGAAGGGATCGTTGAGCAAATTGCCTTGTTCATCTTTATCAGATTGAGAGGGAATGACGTTGTAACCATAGTCAATACAAGCTAAAGCTACTGGGTCATTTTTACCGAAGGTGATGCGACGAATGAATCTTTGCGCTTTGGGAGGATGCCACCCCGAACTAGCATTAGTTAATAAAGCCTTAGTACCACTCGGTTGGACTGTGGTACAACGATTTGGGCGCTTGAGATTGTGGCGATCGCAGTAATCCCAAACTACGCGATGTACAATATCTCTCCAAGAACTGAGATATTTCTCTTCCTCGCGCTTGAAAGCTAATCCTTGTGGAGTTGCAGGTCTTCCTGCTTCCCACCAGCGCAGCCAATCAACACCAAAAGCATGGACAAAGAAATCAAATAAACCTGTAAAAGAAACTCCCACAATCGGGTCTAATTCACGGCTGTATTGATAGCGTGGTTCCAGGAATTTGTGATTTAAAAGTGCTGCTACAGATAGCGCTCCAGCAGTGAAAGCTTCTTCTTGTTCTTTATAGTTACGTGGGTCGATTTGATTAAGGTGAACCTCAGACAAATTGCAGTGAAAATTACTGCCGATGATTTCCTTTCTTTGTTACCCTAAAGGCTTTTTATCCCCTAGTTCTACTGCTTGATTATTTGCAGTAGCTCCGCGTACATTTTGCAAATGTGACTTGAGATTATAAAAGTGTTTCGGCTCCGCTCAACACAAGTGTTTTTCACATCCACCCCCGCACTCTTGGAGAGATTATATTCTAGACAACAATTTCTCATACAATCTAGTTTCACTCTCTACGCTGTACGGTGTCAAAGGCTTTTTAGTTCCTTTGATTACCACGGGATTAGCATCTCAGCTTTCCCCGTTTTTGCGAGGTTTTTAACGTGAGGCAAAATCACTTACCACACGGATTTAGCCCATAGCGAGCTAAACGATGTTCTAACTCATTAGCATCCAGATTTGAATGACGTTCCTGTAACCATTGTTTTGCTGTTCCTTGTTCATAAGCTTGTAAAAACTCAACTTTGTCAGATTGTGTTGGCAGCAAATCAATGTTCGATCGCGCTACGGCTTCACCAGCCCATTGAATCGCTCCCTCACCACTGTAATATTGTTTGCGGACAGCACCAACACATTCTTCTAAGGTCGGCTTGCGGTGAAAAACTCTGGTATGGTTTGCCATCCTGAGCGCATCACGCTCAGGATCGATTCGCCAGTTGCCATTTTCATCTTGCTGCCATAAGTTATCTTTGGCGGTGGCTCCTTGTTCATCGTCAGCAATAAACTGACGCATCCCCGCACTTCTTCGTATGTTGCCGGCAACAATTGTGACAGCAGCTTGATCGATTAATAGACAGCATTCAACTGAATTTAATTGTCGTCCTAAAGCTTTATTGAGAATAGATGCACACCCTTGATACAGTACAGGTAATTTTACAGGATTAGCAACTCCTCCAAAGCCGTTGAGAGTTTCTCCTGCTTTTCGGACATCACTGATATCAACTAATACTTCAACTTCTTTTGAGAATTGTTCGTTACTGGAAAGTTCTAATAGGGTTTGATATGATTCAACCCAACCTTCACGGCTATCTCCAACGTGAATAGTGACGTTATTTCCTTGTATATGAGTTTGAGTATATTCACGTCGCTGTTGCACAGGAGTGCTGCCAATTTCACCTTGTACAGTGACATTCAGTTGATTACGGATGGGGGGCAACTGGTTAATAAATTGTGGTTCTAAGACGGCTCCAGTACCACAGCCCATCATTGCCAGATCCATCATTAACCCGAAGGCACTCCAGTCTTCGAGATTGGTAGAGGTGCAATTATAAGCGCCGGAAAAGTTTTTGGGCTTGGTTATCCAGTCTGTACCACCAACCCATAGCCAGCGCCCACTAGGCATAGCTTTCAAGTTACGCTGCATCTTATCCAGTGTGGCAGCTTCTTCTTGAGTTAGCTTTCCCAACTCGACTAAGCCGAGTATAGTGCGATCGCATACCTCATCCCATGTTTCCCTAAGTCCCGCCTTTGTACGGCGGCTATAGGTTCTAAAAAATACGGGATTAGCAGCCGGTGCAGTTTCTGGAAACCTTGCACTCTGGCGTGTTCTTTCGAGATTCTGAACCATATATTAAGTGTCTTACGTTCTTCTTGCGTGCGGACAGATTATGACTATACGCCAAGTGGTTTGAGTATTAAAGATTGTCAAATTGTCCACTTTACGCTAGCTCTACCCAGCACTAATTACAACAGAAATTTATGATGTATAATGTCCCTCACCCTTGGATGGGAAAGATATACTCGGTTATAGTTAACACCATTATTTTTAAGTAAATTATCTCTATCGCCTCATCTTCAGTCCGATTATCATTACTCAGCATGGGCTAAACGCTCCGCTACCGCTAACTGTACTTAGGATCTCTTCATTACTTTCCCACAACTAAGTAAGTTGGCACAATAAAACCAAACTATGTGAAGAAAGATAAACTAAACTAAAACCCTTTTTCCTCCTGCTTCTTGCCTTATCCCAACAATAAATTTTTACACCGACCTACTTAGCAGTGATAGTTAAATAAGTTGCAGTTATAAGTCAAATCCAAACAATTAATTCCGAACTCTTGGGAACTATAAATTTAGTTACAGGAAATTGATTATGAATGATGAATGGGAACCTCTAAATTCTGATGATGATGTTGTGCATTTTCATCAAGAAGCATTTGAAAATTTACCCCGCACTCAAATAGTGTTTCAGTTATTCAAGGAAATCAAAAAAATTTGGGCAGAACACTTTACATCGTCAGGATCGAGAGTATTTGGAGAAGGATTTGAATGTTGTATTTTAATACCCGGTCAACAATGGCGAACAGGTAAAATTAGAGTGTGCTTAGAATTTTGCCCTGATGAAACTGAAATCGAAGACAATCGATTAGACATTAAACACGAAAACTCTCCCCTTGACGACCTTCGACAGCAATTGAATGAAGGTAAAAACTAATACCCAAGTTGATATATACAGATATAATAGAAAATTATCTGTGTCTGTGTGCGCTGAAAACATAAAATGGTATGGACTCCCTTACATGCAAAAATCCATCGCACAATCCGATCGCGCCACTTATTTGAGCGAAACCAGCGGCTATTAATCGCTGTCTCCGGCGGACAAGATTCTCTGTGTTTAATAAAATTACTTTTAGATTTACAATCCAAATGGGGATGGGATTTAGGTATCGCTCACTGCGATCATCGCTGGCGTCCCGACTCCGAAGCTAATGCTAACCACGTCGAAAACTTAGCAAAAACTTGGGGTATATCTTTTTATTTAGAAACAGCAAACAAACCGATAAATAGTGAAGCTGCTGCACGCAATTGGCGCTATCAAGCTTTAAGTGCGATCGCCAAAGCAAATAATTATCAATATATAGTTACAGGACACACGAAGAGCGATCGCGCCGAAACTCTCCTCTACAATTTAATTCGCGGTACTGGTGCTGATGGTTTGCAAGCCCTAACTTGGCAACGCCCTCTAAGTACAGGCATTGTGTTAGTACGTCCACTTTTAGAAATTACTCGGATACAAACAGAGCAATTTTGTCAAGAATTTAAATTACCAATTTGGGAAGATTCCACCAATCAAGATTTGCAATATGCCCGCAACCGCATTCGCCAAGAATTAACACCATATTTACGGGAAAATTTCAATCCCCAAGTAGAATCAGCCCTAGCCCAAACAGCAGAACTTCTCCAAGCGGAAGTGGAATATTTGGAAAAAGCTGCCCAGCAGTTGCGTGAAAAGGCTATGGAAACGGGCATTGGGGATGAAGAAGATTCCCTTACTCTTCTTCCCTTGAGGTTAAATCGTCGGGTATTGCAGAAAGCACCATTGGCACTGCAACGCCGGGTGATGCGTCAGGTGTTGCAGCAAATACTAACTGATGCTCCTAGTTTTGAACACATTGAAAAATTAACGGCTTTAATTATAGCGCCCAACCGATCGCAAACCGATCCATTTCCTGGTGGTGCGATCGCTCAAGTACAAGGCGATTGGATTTGTTTGAAATAGTTTTGAGTATTGCTATTGCATAGCAGGGAGAGATTTGTCGAATTCACGTTAAATCACACTCTCGCGTTCTTCTAAATTGCTATCAAAATTTATTAATAAAATAAAGATGTACTAAGCTGTTGCGCCTTTAATTTGCACTAATATTTTTTCAATATGATTGTGGGTTGGGCCGAAAAGCCCGCCCTGATAATGTAAGTTGTATGCGTAACAGCTTAATCACCGAAAAACAGTCAGCCCATCATGCTAAATTACGATCCATTAGCTTGTTTGCCCTCATCAGAGGAACTACCAGACTCTGACGACACCCCAGTGGATAACGAATTACAAGATTTGATTCCCGGTTTACTGAAAGTACTTTTGGCAATGGCTTGGCCTGAACGCATGGATTGGTTTTTTGGCGTTGACATGGGAATTTATTACGATCCAGACTTACCGCCAATAGTACCAGATGGGTTTTTGAGTCTGGGCGTAGAGCGATTTTATGATGAAAACCTCCGTCCCAGTTACGTGCTTTGGGAAGAGAAGAAACTACCGATATTAGTTTTGGAGGTAGTATCTAAAACATACCGTGGTGAGTACTCGACCAAAAAAGCAGAGTATGCAAGATTGGGAATTTTGTATTATGTAGTTTACAACCCATTTCGTCCCCGTAAGCCACGTTTAGAAGTTTACAAATTAGTTAACAATGTTTATGAATTAAATGATGGGAATCGAGTTTGGTTGCCAGAAATAGGTTTAGGAATTGGCATCGAACGAGGAACTTATCTAGGCATACCACGGGAATGGATGTATTGGTATAACCAACAAGGACAACGGTTGTTAACATCAGAAGAAGACAAAAAACTTGCTCAACTAGAAGTTCAGCAGGCAAAACAAAAAGCTCAACAAGCAGAACAAAAAGCTCAACAAGCACAGCGAGAAACCCAATTATTACGAGAACGGTTGCGATCGCTCGGCATAGATCCTGATTCTCTCACCTAAATTACTGTAAAGACTCGTCCGCGAGTATCAAAGACTCATCCACGAGTATAAAAGGCTCGTCCGCGAGTATCAAAGACTCATCCACGAGTATAAAAGGCTCGTCCGCGAGTATAAAAGACTCATTCACGAGTATCAAAGACTCATTCACAAGTATCAAAGACTCGTCCACGAGTATCAAAGACTCATTCACGAGTATAAAAGACTCCTCCACGAGTATAAAAGACTCGTCCGCGAGTATTAAACACTCGTTAACGAGTATCAAAGACTCATTACAGCAATTTTCATTTATTTATAAAACACTCTCGCGTTCTTCTCTACGCCTCTGCGTGAGACAAAAAATCTTTCCGTACTGTAATTACGAATTACGAATTATCCTATCAAGACTTGCACTCACACTTTCAGCGTGTAGTGACTGCAATCGCTGCAAAATCTCTGAAGCTGGTTGCAAATAGGATATCGCTTTAGTGTATTCACCCTGCTGTTGTGCCAAATCTCCTAACCTCCGCAGAGTCATTGTTTGAGTTCGGACAGCACCAATGCGTTGACTTATTTCTAAAGACAGGTTGTAGAGTGCGATCGCTTGATCCACTTCCCCTTTGTTAGCGTAGAGAATTCTCAGTTCGTGCAACGTCCCCGCTATGCCTTGGACATTTCCAATGCGTTCATCTATTTCCAAAGACTGATTGAAAAGTGCGATCGCTTGATCCACTTCCCCTTTGTTAGCGTAGATACTCCAGACAGTCCAACGTCGTCGCTTTGCCTTGGACATTACCAATGCGTTCATTTATTTCTAAAGACTGATTGAAAAGTGCGATCGCTTGATCCACTTCCCCTTTGTTGGTGTAGATAATTGCCAATTGGTGCAACGTCGCCGCTTTGCCTTGGACATCTCCAATGCATTCATAACTTACCTGCGAATTTATACAAGATTCTGTATATTATCCGTAAATAGTGAAGGTGCTGCACGCAATTGGCGCTATCAAGCTTTAGAGGTTGTTTGAAAAGTGGTTGGCTGTGATTTTAGGCACTAACCGATCCCCCCTAGCCCACGCCAGTCGCTCATGGGGGAAACCCCCAAGACCGCGCTGGCTCCCCTTAAAAAGGGGGGAACCGGAATCAAAGTCCCCCAATTTATCGGGGGATTTAGGGGGATCTAGAACGTTTTGTTACCGAGAAGAAAACTTTTCAAACATCCTCTAAGCTCGCTACTAAAGCAAAATGGTCTACAGACTTTTGTAAAAACACACCTGCCTTGGCGAATAGAATTCGCGGCTATACAGACTTGTGTTGAGCGGAGTCGAAATACAAAACCCACCTCCGTGGGTTTCAAATTCTTTGAGTTTGCGTAGCTGCGATTTCTAATCGCCTAGTATATTTGCTTTTTAAGAAGCTAGTAATTCCGGCTGAGGCATTAAACTCTGGAGAGTATGACGCAACTGAGCGATCGCTTGGACTTGATAATCACCAGTTTCCTGGAATTGATCCAAAGATTCTGCAATTCCTTGCAGCTTTTGCCGTAATCCATCTAGAGAATCCTGAATTGGTTGCAGTGCTTCTTGATAAAGATTCACTCGACCAGATAATTCAGCGGTTGTTCTTCGTAGGGATAGCAAATTTTCCTCGATCGCTTTCAGTTCTTGGCGCTTTTCATCTAGATCGTGAGTTTGATTGTCAATCATTCCCTGATTTAGCTCAACACCAGAACGAATCTGCTCAATTTCACGTTCCAGCTTTTGGATTTCTTGTGAATATTGTTGTCGCTGATTTTCAATTTGTAACAGAATCGGTTCTAAATTAATTTTGTTGTTACTTTCTTCCTCAGTAACAGTATGTCCTTGCCGCCGTAGCAGTACAGTTTGATGTTGCTTGAGAAACTTCTGATGCTGTAGCATATTGCGGCGTTGTCCCACCAAACTGGAATTTAGCATCTGATAAAGGTCTTTTTCATCAGTTAGTTCTAGTTCCAAATTGATGTGGTCATGGTCAGATGCGTGATTTAATTTAGTTTGAAGTTCTTCTATAGCTTCTTGTTTATATTTCAGTTCTTGTTCTTGATCGTGAACAAAGCTAGCGTCGATTTCTAACTTATGCTGCAAGTCTTGCACTATCTTTTGTAGTTCTTCTAAAGGCATTTTTTCCAAAGCCTCCACATCAGCTTCCTTGCCAAGAACTACATCACCAGATGTTGCAGCTAAAGAGTGCATCTGTTGATATAACTCTTCAGCGTTTTGTAACTGCTCTTTGACGAGCTGAGCATACTCTTGCTTACTGGTAAGGTCTGCTGTATTTATTTGCAATTGCGCTCTTTGCTGAACTAGAGAATTTTGCGCTTCTTGTAATGCATTTTGGCGATCGCTAAAGGTTTGTGACAAGCGCTCAACTTCTTCTTGCTGTTGTGCGATCGCACTTTTATGCTCCTCCAGTTTTTGCCAGTGCGGGCTAAGAGTCGCTTGCTGCTTTTCGACTAATTCAAAGGCTAGATGCAGGTGTTCTCTAACTGTTTCCGTAGGAGTAATACGACTAGACAAGCGATCGAGTAACTCACTCATTACTCGACTTTGCTCCTCATCCAAAACCGTCCCTTGTTGAAAATCCGCTTGGCGTTCCTCCAGGCGACGCTGCTCACCCCGTAAATGCTCCCAAGCGCCTTCCAACTCTTGGCGGTTGCGCTCAATTTCTCCTTGTAATCGTTCAATTTCCTGGCGCGAGGTGTCAACTTCCTGTTTTTGCTCCTCTAGATGTTGTACCTCATCCTCCAATTGCTGCAACTGTTCTGCTCTTACCTCCATGTCCATTTCACGGCGATTCAACTCTTGCGCCTGAAATGTTAGTGACTGTTTCCACTGATCGATCTCATCTTCCTTGAGCTTAAATTTCTCCAACTGGCGGGAAAAATTCTGCAAAATGTTGACGAGTGGACGCCCTGCTTCTTGAATCCGCTGCACTTGACGATTCGGATTCAATTCAGCCAATACCAAAGCACCATCATTTAATTTGCTTGCGTCCTCAGCGGCAATCACCTCTTCCGACACAGTACTCCAATTCTGGTCAGTTCGCTGACAAGCTAGCAGTTTCAGTTCGGTTTTGCCACCGCCACTGAGTAAACCACCTTTCTGTTTTTGTACTTCTGCTAAATACAGCACACCGTTAGTCCTTTATTGATGCACTTAAACTTCGTGTTTTGAGATATACCTTAAATAATTCTGTTAACTTGTCTCACTGAACTAAGGTTTAGAAGAACAAGACAGACAAAACTATAGACGCAAGATGTTACGTCTTGATACTTATAGAAGCGATCTGGTCGCGCCTTTATATTTTGTACTGATGACAGTGATGATGACTTCCGTGTTAACACTAGCTTTGTCAAAGTGTATTACGAAAGATAAAGGTTTATAGTTTAATGTATTCCCTAATGACAATCAGACATAGAGTAAAAATCTTTTCAATACTCCATAATCAATACTTAAAGAATAAGTCATAATTCACGATTCAGAATTCAGCAATACTTAAGGAGTACTTTTTAGCTAAATGCAGGGAAATTTAAATGAAATTGATATTTGCAGTATCCTGCAATTGATTGAATTGGGACAGCGAACTGGGCAACTATGGGTGGAAGCTTATAGCTCTCACCATAACAACAAACTGGGTGGAGATGGAGCAAACATTTATCGCCCTAAACAACAGTCTTGGTTCGTTTTTTTCCTAAATGGTCAAATTATCTATTGCCAAGAAGGCGAGAGTAGTTTATCCAGAATTAGTGATTATTTACGTCATTATCGAGTTGAAATGCGACTCACCGACAAACAAATTGCCACCCTACCACCAACCGATGCGCCAGAGTATGCCTATCTTTGGGCACTCTTGGAGCGGAATATCATCAACCCTAAGATAGCTGGTAGCATCATTTACGGTTTGGTGCATGAAACTCTCTTTGATTTGCTGAGTTTACGCCAAGGTAACTTCATTTTCCATCAGGGTGCAGCACTTGCCCCGCAATTAAACACTTATGAGATTGCTCCATTGGTGACAAAAATCACCAAGCAGCTGCAACAGTGGAAGCAACTCTATCCACACATTCAGTCTCCAGAGCAATTGCCAGTGCTATCTGACAAAGTTCAGCTACAATCTTCTTTACCAGAAGCAACCGTGAATAAGCTACAACATTGGGCTGATGGTAAAACATCCTTGCGACAACTAGCTCGCCATCTCAACCGAGACATTTTGACAGTCGCTAAGGCAATATATCCTTATGTGCAACAAAGTTGGCTACAACTAGTATACTCAGAGACTAATCACCCAGATACACACACGGATAACTGGGAATTGAAAGAAAAACCGATGGGGCGGATAGTATGTATTGACGATGCGATCGCCATCGGTGAGACTATAAATTCCATCTTACAA
Source organism: Nostoc sp. DedSLP04 (assembly GCF_034530775.1). Classification (NCBI taxonomy): domain Bacteria; kingdom Bacillati; phylum Cyanobacteriota; class Cyanophyceae; order Nostocales; family Nostocaceae; genus Nostoc; species Nostoc sp. DedSLP04. The sequence continues at coordinate 83,626 of NZ_JAVRCL010000016.1, forward strand.
CCACAAGGTTATGAAGCGATCGCTCTCACCAATCCTTTAGAGGCACTGAGTCTGGTTTTTCAACTCAAACCAGATTTAATTTTATGCGACATTGCTATGTCGGAATTGGAAGGATACGAGGTTTGTGCCATGCTCCGACATTCAACAGCATTTCGGCTCACACCGATTATCATGCTTACTGGGAAAGATGGGTTTATGGATAGAGTCAAAGCTAGGATGGTCGGGGCAACAGATTATTTGACAAAACCGTTTACAGACACTGAGTTACTGATGCTCGTAGAGAAATATATTAACAACCAATGAAAATAGGGCACTGGGTATTGGGCATGGGGGAGCCACTGCGGTCTTGGGGTCTCCCCAAGTGGAGCAAGTGGCGTCATGGGGCATTGGGCAAATAAACAGATCCAAGATTTGTTGATCTATTAAAAGATGAGTAAAAAGATGTTATCACAGAGTCAGTTAACTGAGTGAAACGTCAATATCCAGGAAAATAGTGAGAACCTAAAATTAATTTATACAGTTAATACTTGCGGAGGAATCAGGGAATGTTCCAATTAGGAACGTCTAAATCAGGAGGTAAATAGACAATTATGAGCACAGTTCTGATTGTGGAAGACAGTATAGCGCAAAGGGAGATGATTACAGACCTCCTGAAAGCAACTGGCCTAACAGTTACCCATGCTAGTGATGGATTAGAAGCATTAGAGGCAATTCAAATAGCACCTCCAGATTTAGTGGTATTAGATATTGTCATGCCCCGAATGAACGGCTACGAAGTTTGTCGGCGGTTAAAATCCGATCCAAAAACCCAAAATGTCCCAGTAGTTATGTGTTCTTCCAAAGGTGAAGAATTCGATCGCTATTGGGGCATGAAACAGGGTGCAGACGCTTACATAGCCAAACCGTTTCAACCAACCGAGTTGGTAGGAACAGTCAAACAACTGCTGCGAGGATAAGGATAAAAACAACATGGTCAGCAAACCGGACTTTTTAAGTGGCAGCGGTCAAGACCACTTTCGACCAGAATTACAAGTAGAAAGTCCTGAAGGTGAGTTACATTTGAGGTTTTACATTCCCTCGCATCAGGAGTTTGCACTACAAGCAACTGGCATCCGGGAGGTAATTGAACTAAGTCCTGACAGAATCACCCCGATTCCTAATGCTTCTCCTTTACTTTTGGGTACTCTAAATTTACGAGGTCGAGTTATTTGGGTGGCCGATTTGGGTCAATTTCTGGGGGAAGCAGGTGCATTAAACACGGATAGAGCTGAAATTTCGGTGATTGCCATTGAAGAGCAAGACACAATAGTGGGTTTAGCAGTAGAGGAAATCGGTGGTATGGACTGGTTGGATGTCCAGAATCTCATGCCACCAACTAGTGTTCCAGATACGATGGCTCCCTTTTTACGTGGAGAGTGGTCATTAGGTGCTAAAAATAATCAGTGTCTCCGATTGCTCGATCAAATGGCAATTGTACGAAGTGCTAGGTGGGCAGGATGAAATTGGAGGAGGAAATGGCAGCAAGTATTGATAATTACGAGCCAACATATCAACAGGCGATGACCGCCTATGTTCAAAGAAATTATGAGGTTGCGGCCACTTTAATTGACCAAGTGGTGCAAAATTTACCAGATGACCCCAATACCCATTTGTTGAGGGGTCACATCTACTATGTTTTACAACACTATGATGTAGCAAAAGAAGAATATCAGCAGGTGTTAGGCTTGACTAACGATCGAGAAATTATTGGTTTTGCCAAGAATGGAATTGACAATATCAATCAATATTTAGAATCATTTAGTGGGCAGCTCGATCCATCAGAAAGTCAAGAAGAAATAAACTCTTCAGAGATATCCGATCCACTGGCATATAGCGAATCAGAATTAGAAGATTTAAGCGCTAATCAAGAGTTTGACAGCGACAATCTTGATTTGAACTTTTTTGGAGAGCATCAAGAAAGTCTGAATGGCGTTGAAGATACATCTTCAAAAAGTCCATTCGAACTGCCCACAGAAGATAGTATTGGAACAGAAAAAATATCAGATTCTTCTATAGCTTTTGGTGATGACCCTTTTGCCATGAATGAAGAATCACAGGAACAAGAGCCAAATAAAAACTGGGAGGAAAACACAGAATTAGAGTTGCCTGCTTTTTGGCAGGAAAGTATCTCAGAAGATATTTCTGAAGAATCATTAGCAAATAGTCAATTCTCAGATAATGGGATAAATTCTCCTTACGGAAATTCAACTATTGATAATAATAACTCTTCATCTTCTAATTCACAAACTGATAATAACGAGAATCATTTCCCTGATTTGTTGAGTGAGCCAAAGTCTCCAGATCAGAGTATGGGAAATTTAGAATATAAAAAATCTAGTTTTGGAGACGAAACTTTACTGATTGTTGCAGAAGAACCGAGAAATGATTCGCCAACAACAAATAACTTGGAATACGGCAGTCAAAATAACTTATCTGAAACCGAATCCCATAGCTGGTTAACACCAAAAAAAATTGAAGCAAAATCAGATTTTCAGTCGAATTTACCCGATAACGAATCAGCTTTTAATAGTAATTTACCTCGAAAAGAAAAGCATTTTAAATCAGGTGAATTCAGCGGTAAAAATAGCTTCGATGATGATGAAAATTTTGATATGGAAGCATTTGAGTCTGCCTTTGGCTCAGATGGTTTAAACTCTTATGAAGACTCAAGCAATATACTGAATGGAGAAAATTCTAAGAGCAATATCGAGTTTTTAGATGACTTTGAGGAATTTGACGATTTAGGCAATATTCCAGGGTTTGACCTGATCGAAGGAGATTCTAACTTCGGTAATGTCACAATGCATTCTGCTCCAGCAGAAACTAGTGACACTGGACGCCCTCAAGTAGCAGAGGCTTTTGCAAGTAATTCAGCCGATCGCGAAGAAGAACTTTTCTCAATGACTGGTTCCCATGAAGCCGTTCCAGTCTTTAGCCAAACAGATATCTCCAAACTAGAACCCAACGTCAGCATCGAGCAGGGATGGTTAGCACCATTAGAAAATGCCTCCATTGAACGAAAACAATGGCTAATTGCTGGAAGTGTGGGCATAGTCTCGGCGCTGGTTGTAGCCACAGTTAGCTTTGTCGCCACCACATTTTCGCCACCCCAACAACGAGAATCAGTACGAAACACAGGTTGGGCAATGTCATTGGCAGCCGGGATTGCAGGTTTTGCTACCGCAGGCTTTATGGGGAATCTGGCGCTGAAACAAATTCGGCGCACAACTGATGACCTCCAAGCTCAGTTTGAAGCTGTACGTCAAGGAAATCTGAATGCTCAAGCCACGGTGTTTTCCGAAGATGAATTGGGGCATTTAGCCACTGGCTTTAATGAAATGGCGCGGGTAATTTTCACAACCACAAGTGAAGCCCAACGCAAAGCCGATGAACAAGAAGAAGCCAAAGAAAACCTGCAACGTCAGGTGATTCGGCTCTTGGATGATGTGGAAGGAGCTGCTAGAGGCGATTTAACAGTCCAAGCGGAAGTGACAGCCGACGTACTAGGAGCCGTAGCTGATGCCTTTAACCTGACAATTCAAAACCTGCGGGATATTGTGCAACAGGTAAAAGTCGCGGCGAAGGATGTAACAAAAGGTGCAACCAACTCCGAAACCTTTGCGAGAGCTTTATCTAGTGATGCTTTGCGGCAAGCAGAAGAGTTGGCAGTAACGCTGAATTCTGTACAGGTGATGACCGACTCGATTCAACGGGTAGCAGAGGCGGCGCGGGAAGCTGAAACCGTTGCTCGTGATGCTAGTACGATCGCTCTCAAAGGTGGCGAAGCAGTAGAAAATACTGTGGCAGGGATTTTAGAAATTCGAGAAACCGTTGCTGAAACCACTCGCAAAGTGAAGCGGTTGGCGGAATCTTCCCAAGAAATTTCTAAAATTGTGGCGTTGATTTCTCAAATTGCTTCCAGAACAAACTTGTTAGCACTCAATGCTAGTATTGAGGCGGCAAGAGCCGGAGAAGCGGGGCGCGGGTTTGCGATCGTTGCAGATGAAGTGCGCCAGCTAGCAGATAAATCTGCCAAATCCCTGAAAGAAATTGAACAAATTGTGATGCAAATCCAAAGCGAAACAGGCTCTGTAATGACCGCGATGGAAGAAGGCACACAACAAGTAATTAAAGGTACAAAATTGGCAGAAGATGCCAAGCGATCGCTCGAAAACATTATTCAAGTGGCGAATCGCATCGATATTCTTGTGCGATCTATTACCAGCGACACTGTGGAACAAACGGAAACCTCCCGCGCCGTTGCTCATGTAATGCAATCAGTAGAACTGACCGCCCAAGAAACTTCCCAAGAAGCACAGCGAGTTTCAGGTGCCCTACAACACTTAGTAGGTGTATCCCGTGACTTGATCGCCTCCGTTGAACGTTTCCGAGTGGAAACTATGGAAACCAGATAAAAAAGTTAGGAGTTAAGAGTGAGGAGTTAGAAATAAAAATCACAACTCACATCTCACAACTCGTAACTTGGAAAAAAGTTAGGAGTTAGGGGTGAGGAGTTAGAAATAAAAATCACAACTCACAACTCATAACTCATAACTCATAACTCATAACTCATAACTCATAACTCATAACTTTTGCTATGCTGCCGGAACAACAACAGCGGATTTTGGGTTACTTTATCGAAGAAGCCAGGGATCACCTGAATACCATTGAGCAGGGCTTGCTAAATTTAGAAGGTACCCTGAACGACCCGGAAATGATCAGTGAAGTCTTCCGGGCGGCTCACTCCATCAAAGGAGGAGCGGCGATGCTTGGATTGACTAGCATCCAGCATACCTCCCACCGTCTGGAAGATTGTTTCAAAATTCTCAAAGATAATCCGGTTCAGATTGACCAAAAGTTAGAGTCTTTATTTCTTGGTGTCTCTGATACCCTAAAATCGCTTTTAGAGCATTTGAGTGGGCCTTATGGTCTTTCTGAAGATGCAGCTAATACTTTGATGTCAGAAACTGAGCCAGTTTTTCAATGGCTGTATCAGCATCTGGAACTACTTGTAGAACAAGCAAAGAGTGGAGTAGCCAGCAGTTCTGACGCAACAGAACTCACAACCTCTATAGAGAATGTCTCCACACTTACAGAAATTTTCATGCGGCGAGATATTCCCGATCTGGCAGAATACACTCATCAAGAATCTCCAGACTCGGTAGCACCCCAAGAGGCGCTAGCGCCAGTCACCGCTAAAGAAAATAATAACTGGAGCGAGTTTCAAGCCCAAGTGCTGCAAACACTACGGGAAATGTTGCAATTATTTAAGCAAACTACAACACCTTCAACTCGGCAAAACCTCCAGCAATGCTGTCACCAGTTAGTCAAACTTGGTGAAACTTGGAATTTGCCCAACTGGTGTGGTTTGTGTCAAGCAGCAGCCAGTGCGATCGGCAATCCCGAAAATACTTATCTGACTTTAGCTAAAATTGTCATTACCGAAATCAAACAAGCTCAAGAATTAGTTCTGCAAGGTAGAGAAGCCGAAATTACAATTAGTCAGCAACTAGAGGCACTTTTAAACTTTGCAGAAATTGAGTTATTAGAAATAACCCCTGATTTATTTGATGAACAATCTTCGGTTTTGACAGAATCAGAGTCAATTCTATCTGGTGACACCAAGGCGTTAGCACAGACAACTGAAGAACTGAATCTAGACAAAGATAGTAGCGAACGCCCCTCCCTTCAGTTACAAGGAATACCACTAAACGAAAGTAGAAACACTAGTCTTACTTTCACCACACATGACGAAGCACACCCAATCAGTAACAATCTCGATCCCAATGGTCCAGAGGTAGGAATAGCTGAGTTAAATACCCTTGCCGATTTATTTGACGGTGAGACTCCCGAACTAGATGAAAGCTGGCATCAAGAAGAAACCTTAGATATTGTTACTATTGATGACTTTGGAATTGATTTGAGCAGCACTGAAGCTGAAGACGCTCATAACGATTTATCTGACTTACTCTCCTTTAATGAGGATATAAGCAACGCGCTACACCCAACAACCACCGCTACAACAGAAGATTTATCCTTGTTATTTGGCGACCATTTCCTAGAAAAAGATAATTCAGAACCGCAAAATCAACAAACATCTGCTACGCCTTTAGAGTTGAGCGATATTAACGAATTTGAGATAAATTTAGACTCATCTTCTTCCGAAATTTTACAAGAGTTTATTGATATTTCTAGTAATACAAACCAGACTAATAGCGAGATTGGCCAAAATAGTGTAGTCGAAGATTTATTGACACTGGGGTTAGATGATGATGAGCTATTGCCAATAGGCGAAGTTACTCAACCAGAAACTGAGCCGTTCGCCAGTGTGGAACTATCTACTAACCAAGAAAATAATTTTGATAACTTATTCTTAGAAACTAAAAATGCAAATTGGGTAGAAGAAATTACGCCTAGTGACTACATAGAATTACCTCAGCCAAGAGACTTGTCTTTGGACAACTTGTTTGCTGAAATGGAAGAACAGCCACAACTATCGACAAGTGAACCAGAAATCAGTGATTTATTTGATACACCTCCAGTAACAGAACCTGAGTTTTCTCAATCAGAAAATGATCTGAGCAACTTCTGGAACCAGGAAACCACAAAGGAAAAGGACGAATTCGATTCCTTAACTGGGCAGAATGTGGAAAGGGCGTTAGATGAAACTTTGTTTACTGCGGCGGCTGATGACATTTTTGCCGATAATCAGCAGTCCATACCTTCTCCTATAGCCAATTTTGATATAGAAGAAGATTTTGATATCAATTTCCAGCATCAAGAACAGCTAGATTTGATATTATCATCAGACTCTGGAGATAATTTATTTGATGAATTAACATCAAGTAACTTAACTATTTCTCCTATAATCAACGATACCTCCACGCCTGAAACTACTTTGTTCGCGCAGCATCCTGGAGAAGAAATTCTCAGCCCGCAACAACCAGAATCTTTAGATTTTGTTCCAGAATTTACTCATGCAAGTCCAGATATATCTGCTGTCGCTCTGGAAGTTAATTCATTAGGCTCTTTTGAGGATAATCTGCAACTGCTGTTTGAAGATGTCGCAACAAATGAATTGACTTATATTCAGATGGAAACCACAGAGAATACTGTGGATGAACTATCAGAAACTATTAGTTTTGGGGAAACTTCAGATTCAGTATTATCCGAAGCACAGCCAGGTGATTTGTTCGACTCTGAAGATGTCGCAACAAATCAATTGACACATATTCAAATGGAAACCATAGAGAATCCTGTGGATGAACTATCAGAAACTATTAATTTTGAGGAAACTTTAGATTCAGCATTATCAGAAGCACAGCCAGGTGATTTGTTCGACTCTGAAGATGTCGCAACAAATGAATTGACCTATATTCAAATGGACACCACAGAGAATACTGTGGATGAACTATCAGAAACTATTAGTTTTGGAGAAACTTCAGATTCCGCATTATCAGAAGCACAGCCAGGTGATTTGTTCGGCTCTTTCGATGAAAATCCGCAACTGCTGTTTGAAGATGTCGCAACAAATGAATTGACCTATATTCAGATGGAAACCACAGAGAATCCTGTGGATGAACTATCAGAAACTATTAGTTTTGGAGAAACTTCAGATTCCGCATTATCAGAAGCACAGCCAGGTGATTTGTTCGGCTCTTTCGATGAAAATCCGCAACTGCTGTTTGAAGATGTCGCAACAAATGAATTGACCTATATTCAGATGGAAACCACAGAGAATCCTGTGGATGAACTATCAGAAACTATTAGTTTTGGAGAAACTTCAGATTCCGCATTATCAGAAGCACAGCCAGGTGATTTGTTCGGCTCTTTCGATGAAAATCCGCAACTGCTGTTTGAAGATGTCGCAACAAATGAATTGACCTATATTCAGATGGAAACCACAGAAAATCCTGTGGATGAACTATCAGAAACTATTAATTTTGGTGAAACTTCAGATTCAGTCCAGACAAGCCCAGAATTTTTAGAGACTGAGGAAAATAATAATTTAGAAATTACTTTTGATAAAAGAGAAAACACAGTTGTTGAAAATAATTTATTGTTTACAAAAACCACTGAAATAGTTGCTCAAGAAGATGAATTTGCAGACTTGGCAGCATTATTAGAAGAGGACGTAGCACCCATCCCCAAAGCTAAGAAGATACCAGAAGTAGATTTTGCTGCCTTGGAAGACTTGCTAAGTACAGATAACAACAACGATGTCTACGACGGTCTACGCCAACGCCAGCCCTTCAACACTCAACCAGTCTCAGCTAAAAATCCTACTCCATCACCAGCCATAAAAGATGAATTTGGTGACTTAGAGAAATTGCTGGCAGAAGCGAATCAAACAATATCCCATTCTACTGTAGTAAAATCGAACACCAGCCAAGCTACCCGTCCGTCTACTCGTCGGGCTGCGAGATTTGAAGAAACGATGAAGGTTCCAGTTAAGCAACTGGACGATATGAGTAATTTAGTTGGGGAATTGGTGGTAAATCGCAATACCTTAGAGCAGGATCATGAACGACTGCGACAGTCATTAGATAACTTGCTAATTCAGGTACAACAACTCTCAGATGTAGGCGCAAGGATGCAGGAATTGTATGAGCGATCGCTACTGGAAGCATCTCTGTTAGCGGGACGCAAAAAGAAAGACCCCAGCGGCTTACAAGACCCTGATTCCAATGCTGATAGGGGTTTTAGCGAACTAGAAATGGATCGTTTTACTCCCTTCCACACACTCTCACAGCAGATGATTGAACGCATTGTGCGAGTACGTGAGTCGGCAAGTGACATTGATTTTGTTACCGAAGAAACCGAGCGCGTAGCAAGGCAATTTCGCCAAGTCACCACCCAGCTACAAGAGGGATTAACTAGAGCGCGAATGGTGCCTTTTGCTCAAACTATCGATCGCTGGCGGCGAGGAGTGCGCGACAACGCCATCAAGTGTGGCAAACAAGTAGAGTTGGTGATCGAAGGTGGCGATACCTTAATTGACAAGATGATTTTGGATCATCTGACCGATCCGTTGACTCACATGCTGAATAATGCGATCGCTCACGGTATTGAAACGCCAGAAGAGAGGCAAACTGCTGGTAAACCACCTGCGGGAATCATTACTATCCGTGCCTTCCACCAAGGGAACCAAACGATCATTTCTGTCGGCGATGATGGCGCAGGTATCGATTCGGCAAGGGTTAAGGCTAAGGCTGTGAAGATTGGCATGATTACAGAAGCGCAGGCAAAAGCGATGTCTCGTCTGGAAGTCTACGATCTACTGTTCCAGTCTGGTTTTACGATTAAAGACCAAGCCGATGAAATTTCTGGTCGTGGCGTGGGTATGGACGTGGTGCGCTCCGAAATTAGTGAAATTCGGGGAACAGTTAACACCGATTCTGCGATTGGCAAAGGAACCACCTTCACCATTCGTTTACCACTGACTCTAAGTATTTGTAAAGCTCTCTGCTGTGTCTCCGATCGCTCCAGGATCGCCTTCCCAATGGATGGTGTAGAAGATACGCTAGATATTCCAGTCAAAAATATTCAGCATGATGCCAATGGGCAATCATTTATTTCCTGGCGCGATACGGTGCTACCATTCCGACCCCTGAAGGAACTTTTAACCTTCAATCGCCAAATCAGTCGCGGTAATGTCTATGGCGGCACCAGAGATGATGATATGGTTTCTGTGGTTGTGGTGCGATCGGCAAATACCCTGATTGCTCTACAGATTGACCTGGTGTTAAGCGAACAAGAAATTGTAATTAAGCAATTTGAAGGGCCAGCACCTAAACCCATTGGTGTAGCTGGTGCTACAGTTCTGGGTGATGGTCGGATTATGCCCATTGCTGATGTACTGGAAATAATTGACATCTTCCAGGGACGGATTTCTACACAAGCTGGTGGCAATTCTTGGCAACAAAAACTGACTCCTCCAGATACCTCTCCTGCGAAGATTGACCCAACAGTGCTGATTGTCGATGACTCAATTACAGTCCGAGAATTGCTATCCCTGACATTTAACAAAGCAGGTTATCGCGTAGAACAGGCACGTGACGGTCAGGAAGCTTGGGATAAACTCCGCTCTGGTCTGCCTTGCGATATTGTATTTTGCGATATTGAAATGCCCCGTTGCGACGGTCTGGAATTACTCTCTCGCATCCAGAAAGACTCTAACCTCAACCACTTACCGATCGCAATGCTCACCTCGCGCGGTGCAGACAAGCACAGACAAATTGCCGCTCAACTCGGTGCTAGTGGCTACTTTACCAAGCCCTATCTCGAAGAAGCTCTACTTGAAGCCGCAGCGCGGATGCTCAAAGGAGAGAAACTCGTTAACTAAATCAACTAAAAGATTGAAGAATTTGGGATGGATACACCAAATGGCTTTATCCAACCGCGCCAGGGTACGTTGACTAGTCGTTGCTGTCCGAAGCAAATTGATGATTTGGAACCGACTCTCACTCGGCATGGCTATGACGTGACGGGCTTGGCGGAACAGTTCAATGCCAAACCGGCTGAAATTAAATTGTTGTTTCGTGGCTAACTTGACTCGGTGCGTGCGCGTGAGTTGCAGGAGCAAATGTTGGCTGCGGGGCTGCCACTTTGAGCAGGTCTTGAGCGAAATCATTCATATACAGGTGAGGACTATGAAGATATTAGTTACGGGCAACGAAGGAATGATTGGTTCAGTTGTTGAAAAAGTTTTATGTGCCGACGGATATGAAGTGATTGGCTTTGACATTGCAAGTGGTCATAATATTCTAAATCCAAATGAAATCCGTTCGGCAATTCAAGGCTGCGATGCAGTTGTTCATCTTGCTGCGCTACTTGGAAACTCTGAGGACACGCCGGATGAAATAATGGCAGTCAATCTTCTCGGAACTTGGCATCTTCTTTCAGCAGCAGCAGAGGCAAAACTCAAACGTGTTGTTTTTTTCAGCAGTGTTGATGTATTAGGAATCTTTAAAGGTGAGAGAAAACCAGATTATCTTCCTTTAGATGACAATCATCCTTGTTATCCAACTACCCCTTATGCGGTTTCTAAGCGCCTTGGTGAAGAAATGTGCAGATATTTTACCGATAGCACAGGTATCCCAACTATTTGTTTGCGACCACCAGGTGTTTTTGATGAAGAAACTTACAATTTTATTATTTCCAATCGGCAAGCCAATCCCGATTTTGAATGGAATCCATTTTGGGAATACGGTGCTTTTCTTGATGTTCAAGACGCAGCAGAAGCAGCACGGTGCGCTTTACACTGCTCTAATCCTGGTCATGTCACTTTGCTGCTATGCGCGGATGATATTTCTTCGGCACATCGAACTAGTCCAGAAATGGCTCAGTCCCTACTTCCTGAAGTAGATTGGCATGGTGGACATGAATATGAACGTGAGCCTTACAAAGCTCTTATTAATACCCAACTTGCTAAAGAAGTCCTCCAATGGATTCCGCGTCACAGATGGCGACCACAAAACAAATAAATTTTAGTTTCCTATAGAATCAGCAATAATACTTCGTTTTTTTTACTTTATAGTTGCAAATAATCCTGACTCAGTTGCAGTTAATCCTGGCTGAAGCACAATTAGAGTTGCATTTTATCCTGATTTGAAAATGTCATGATTGCAGGTCTGAGCGATTAACATTGCAGGTCGCTACATCTACACACTTCTACCTCGATTAAAGCTAATACTATTTTTTAATAGTACAATTGTTCTATAAAAAGATAGCACGTATTGCCCCGTCAGAAGCCGGGGCTTTCTTTTTGAGAACAATTAGAGTGTATACCCCAAGTCTTGAGTCTATCTTTGTAGTATAGAAAGAAGCACTTTGACCTAAGACTATGCCTTCTTCTGAAAAATTTCTCACTTACCCAACCAGCCATAAGAGTAATCAAGCTGATAATTACCACGGTACTTCAGTCGCAGATCCTTACCGTTGGTTAGAAGATCCTGACTCTGAAGAAACAAGAACTTGGATTGAGGCACAAAATCAAGTTACTTTTGGCTACCTGAGTGAAATTCCTGCTAGGGAAAAAATTAAACAGCGCCTCACCAAACTTTGGGATTATGAAAAATACGGTATTCCTTTTAAAGAAGGCGAACGTTACTTTTATTTCAAAAATGATGGACTGCAAAATCAAAGTGTTTTTTACACTCTGAAAACCCTCGACGACCAACCCCAAGTTTTACTCGATCCCAATAAACTCTCAGAAGATGGCACTGTTGCTCTTTCAGGATTGTCGATTAGCGAGGATGGGAAACTTTTAGCTTATGGTCTATCCTCCTCCGGTTCTGATTGGCAAGAGTGGAAAGTACGCAATGTTGAAACTGGGGAAGACCTCCAAGACCATCTGAAGTGGATTAAATTTTCTGGTGCATCTTGGACACACGATAATCAAGGTTTTTTCTATAGTCGCTACGATGAACCAAATGAAAAAACTCGATTAGAAGATGTCAACTATTATCAAAAGCTCTACTATCATCAACTAGGTAAATCTCAATCAGAAGACGTTTTAATTTATCATCGTCCTGACCAAAAAGAATGGGGTTTTAGTGGTGGCGTTACTGAAGATGGACGCTATCTAATAATTTCAATCTGGCTAGGTACTGACTCTAAAAATTTAGTTTTCTTCAAAGATTTAACTAACCCTAATGCGGAAGTTGTAGAACTAATTAACCAATTTGAGGCAGATTATAGCTTTATAGACAATGATGATAGCGTGTTTTATTTTCGCACAGATTTAAATGCACCGCGGGGAAGAGTGATTGCAATTGACACGAAAAACCCTGCGCCAGAAAATTGGCAAGAAATTATTCCCCAATCAGCAGAAACTTTGGAAAGTGTCGGTATACTTAATAATCAGTTCGTTGCAGATTACCTCAAAGATGCTCACAGTCAAATCAAAATTTTTGACCTCAAAGGTGCGTTTATTCGAGAGGTAGAACTACCCGGACTCGGTTCAGCCGGAGGCTTTGGGGGTAAGCGTTATGATACTGAAACTTTTTATAGTTTTACCAGCTTTACCATACCAGGCACTATTTATCGCTACGACATGGTGACAGGAAAAAGTGAGGTTTTCCGTCAACCACAGGTAGATTTTAATCCTGATGAGTACGAGACAAAACAAGTCTTTTATCACAGCCAAGATGGTACTAGAGTACCAATGTTTATTACCCATAAAAAGGGCATTAAATTAGATGGAAATAACCCTACTTATCTCTATGCTTATGGTGGTTTTAATGCTTCAATGACACCTGGCTTTTCTGTGAGTTTGTTGGTGTGGATGGAGATGGGTGGTGTCTATGCTATGGCTAATATCCGCGGTGGTGGCGAATACGGCGAAGAATGGCATCAAGCAGCAATAAAAGATAAAAAGCAGAATGTCTTTGATGACTTTATTGCCGCTGCTGAGTGGTTGATTGCTAACAAGTATACTAAGACTGAGAAGCTAGCGATCGCAGGTGGTAGTAACGGCGGTTTATTAGTGGGTGCTTGTATAACGCAACGTCCCGATTTGTTTGGTGCAGCGTTACCAGCAGTCGGCGTCATGGATATGTTGCGGTTCCACAAATTTACCATCGGTTGGGCTTGGACTTCCGAATATGGTTCTGCGGATAATCCAGAAGAGTTTCCGGCGCTGTATGCTTATTCGCCATTACATAACATCAAACCAAACACAGCTTACCCAGCAACCTTAATTACCACAGCCGATCATGACGATCGCGTTGTCCCTGCTCATAGTTTCAAATTTGCTGCGGCTTTGCAAGAGGCTCACGCAGGTGATGCGCCAACGCTAATTAGAATTGAGACAAAAGCAGGACATGGTGCGGGTAAACCCACGGCTAAAATTATCGAAGAAGCCGCCGATAAATGGGCTTTTTTGGTACGTGCTTTAGATGTGAAATTTTAGTAACTTTGTCGGGTGGGCATTGCCTACCCTACGAGACTAAACTAACTACTGCCCTGACTAACTTCTCTGGCTCTACAGGTTTTGTAATGTGAGTTTGAAATCCTACCTGAAGCGCTCTTTGTCGGTCAATTTCTGCGGCATAAGCGGTTAGTGCGATCGCCCGAATATTTCCTCCCTGATTCGGTGGACGAGATCGAATCTGCTGCATCAGCATATAGCCGTCCATCTCAGGCATACCGATGTCACTCACTAGCACGTCAAAACTGAACTGCTCTAAAGCTTGCAAAGCTTCTAAGCCAGAAGCGACGGCTGTCACATTTGCCCCGCTTTGTGACAGCACAAATGCCTGAAATTCACGGGTATCTGGCTCATCATCCACCAGCAAAATTTTAACGCCGTCTAAAGGCACTTCTGCTTCTGTCTGGGTGTAGATTGGCTCGGATGCGTTGAGCTTTGCTCTTGCCTGCTGTATGAGGGGCAATTGGATGATGAAAGTTGCGCCTTGATTCTCACCCGGACTTTCTGCTGTCACCGTGCCCCCGTGCATTTCGACAATTTGCCGCACGATCGCTAGCCCCAATCCCAACCCGCCAAATTTGCGTGTGGTTGAGCCGTCTTCTTGGCGAAAATACTCAAATACATGAGGCAAAAACTGGGGATTGATGCCCTTGCCAGTATCGATTACCCGAATCTGAGCTAGCCCGTCGAGTTGCCGCAGTTTAATGGTCACTTGTCCGCTGTTGGGTGTAAACTTAACCGCATTGGTAAGCAAATTCCACATCACTTGTTGTAAGCGGGCTACATCGCCAGAAATCAAAGCGATCTCAGAGTCAAGATCGAGAGCGATCGCAATATTTTTTGCTTCTGCTGCCAAACGCACCGTTTCAACGGCGGCAGAAATCACAAAAGTCAAACTGACCGGAGCCGCTGTTAAGTTGAGTTTGCCCTGCATGATACGGGAGATGTCGAGCAAATCTTCGATTAGTTGCGTCTGTAGATTGGCATTGCGCTCAATAATTTTCAAGGCTTCAGCTCTACGAGCTTCGCTCAGTTTGCCGTTTTGTAGTAATTGCGTCCAGCCCAAGATCGGGTTGAGAGGCGATCGCAATTCATGGGACAGCACCGCCAAAAATTCATCTTTGATTCGGTTGGCGCGATCGGCTGCCTCTCTTGCGGCTTGTTCTTGCGCCAGCAATCGTTCCCGTTCAGTTTCAGCTTGCTTTTGCTTGGTGATATCACGTGAAATTGCCACAAGTTGGGTCACTTGCCCAGCAGTGTTCCGCACGGGCGTGATGATGCTATCCCACCACTTCGGTGTGCCCTTGTAAGTGGGAAGATAGCCTTGAAAATGGCCTGTATTGCCTGCTTTGGCGGCTGCGATCGCTGTTTTGGCATTTTCATAATCTTCACCTTGCCAAATATCTTGCCAGCAGGTGTTTAGAACGAGCGTCGGATCATCGACTTCCAATAAACATAACCCGCCTGTGCTGATATAGATAATTTCGCTATCGAGTGTCAAAACTTTAATGCAATCCTTGCTGCTTTCCAGAATGCGTTGCTTTAGCTCCTCACTGTCGCGCAAGGCTGCTTCAGCGCGGGCGCGTTCGATCAGCGGAGCGACACGCGCTGCAACGTTTTCCAGCAACAACATCTCATCCGCCGTCCAATGGCGCGGCTTGTCGGAACTGACTCCGATCGAAGCCACCCAACGCCCTTCACGGACAAACGGTGCAATGACGTAGGATTGCAGATTGATGAGCGTGTAATTGTCGGCGAAATCCTTTGTCCACGGATGTGTGTTCACGTCGTCAATCCCGAACGGTTGACTTGCCGCTGTTTCCCACCATTCCTTCGCACCGAAAAGGGTAAGGTCGTAAGTTCCGGCAAGGTCTGATCCGTCGAGCCGCCAATCGGGTAGAACCGTTACCTGTCTGCCGTCTGGCGTGACATCGAGATAATAGCAGCGATGCCCGTTCAAAAACGTTCCGACTTCGCGCGTGACGATGCGGTTGATTTCCACTGCATCCGTCACCGTGCCGAGTCTTCGGCTTAACTCGGTCAAAAACTCCACTTGCCGTTCGGCTTGAATTTGCTCGGTAACATTCCTGAAATAAACGGTGATGCCGTTTGGGGCGGGGTAGGTGCGAACTTCGTACCAGCGATTATGATCTGGGTAAAACGCAGTAATTGACCCAGCCAGACGATGGTTCCGCCCGCCGTAGGCATCGCGCATGGTGCTCAAGTAGACCTGCGCCAACTCATTGCCAATCAGTCCTGGATACTCTTCCCACAAATTCTTGCCAACTAAATCGCCTGGAGTGCGATCGAGTAGTATTTCGGCAGATGGATTTATATAGGTAAACTGCCAATTCTCATCCAGTGCAAAGAAGGCTTCAGCGATACTCTCTAGAATATTCCGAGTCTGCTCCTCGCTTTGGCGCAAGGCTTGCTCTACCTGTTTGCGCTCAGTGATATCTCGCGTCACGCCTGCCACTGCTTCTACTGCGCCATTTATGCCCAAAAGTGGCACGAAAATATATTCATAGGTGCGTGTGCCGATTGCGCTAGTGTAGGGCGTTTCATCCTTGAGCAGCTGACGCGTGGCGATCGCCTGTTGAATCTGTTGCTGAAGTCGAGTTGCTAAATCGGTTGGATAATCTAGCTCAAAAAAGTTCTTTCCCAAAGCTTCATCCGAAGTTTTCTGCCAAAGATTGAGCAACGCTGGGCTGACATAGGTGAACCTTCCCGCCAAATCAAAGGTGTAAATAAAATCGGGAATTGCCGCAACAAGCGCGTCGAACTTCCGCAGTTGCCGTTCGAGTTCGGTGCGGCTGTCGCGTAATGCTGCTTCAGCACGGGCACGCTCGACGGCTGCCCACGTCTGCTCTGCTGTTTCCTCGACTCGTTTCACCTCGTCTTCCGTCCACTGGCGAGGGTTTGCCTGATGCACCGCCAGCAGAGCGACAAATCGATCTTTCTTAATTAGCGGCACATCAATATGCGCGGCAATATCGATTGATCGATACCTTGCCCGATCGCTGGCTGAGTATTTAGGGTAGTTTGCCACATCAGGAACGATCGCCGTTCGCCCTGTTCGATGATCGTCTGTCAGGTTGCGCCCAAAGTCTTCCAGATGGTACAGCCCGCTCAGTTCGGCAACGCCGTTCGTGTAGTTTTTATGAACGATAACCTCTTTGCCGCTCGGTAACACTTCAATGTAAATAACGCGGTTTGCGCCTAGAAACTCGCCCAGAACAAAGGCAGCGATCGCCTGAATCTCATTAGCGTCAGTCAGCAGGCGTAGCGCATTGGTGAGCTTGACTCGAAACGCATCGGCTTGGGCAGCTTGAGGCAAGGCATCTGTTGATGTGCGCTCCAGCAGATCGGATTCTAGCTGCTGGACTCGATCTAGTTCTGTTAACAGGATCTGCACAGCCGTTTTTAGGCTGTCCGACCAAGTTTCGATGACCCCTAGTGGCGTTTGCGACCAATCGTGCGATCGCAACAATGCACCGATCTCGCCGCCACCAACAAAGAGGTTTTCAGCCTTGGTGCGATCGCTAGCCCATCCCTGGCGCTGTTGCATTTCCCGTTCTAAAGCCTTAACGATTAAATCATTAAATGATTCGCTACCTTCCTTGAGTTTCCTGGCTTTTGCAAGCAAGTCAGGCGGAAAACAGATTGTTAAGGCTTCGCGTTCCATAGCAATGAGTGTAACCAGATATGGATACCATTTATTGTATTCTGCCCATAGAATAGTACGACTGAGTTTGCTTCCACTCTCCTTATTTGCAATCAGGGGATGAGTTTTAATATTCATAGATGAGTTAAAATTCAATCAATCACTCTAGACAGATATTAACTATGAGATGGGAAGAAGTTTGCGAACACAAACAATTACAAGATTTACCCTTAAAAATTGAATTAAATCCTAAACAAATTAAACGGTAATTGTAGAGAATAGGGAAAAGAGCGATCGCCTAAATTACTTATTTTTAAAATATTTCTTAAAAATATTGATAATTTTTAATTAAAGATTGAAGAAAAATGAACTTTACTTAATTTAAATTATTATCTATTCATAACTAATGCGATATCCAAACTTAACAAAAGGTTAAGCGATAATGGTGAAGGCAAAAAATTATTTACCTTCACCCTCAATACCGTTCGATTAAGGTTTTTTAATGAAAATTCTAGATTATTAAAGACGCGATAAATCACCCTCTCTACGAAGGAATAATTATTGTAGAGACGGCGATTCATCGCGTCTTGTCTTAACCGAACAGTATTACCGCTTTTCTCGATGCAAGCAAGAAGTTTAATATTTTTATCCTTCTTGTGTACTTAAAACGCGACAGCTTGAGCTGTACCAGTCAAATGGATTGTCGTATAAGTTTGTCTTTGCCCTTGGTTGAATTTAGGAATCACAGAAAACAGGTTTGTTGTTGTGATTCCCTTAGTTTCTACTGCGGCTGAGTTGCTTTTTCCAAGGTTTACACGGGGTAAGATCAAAGTAAACACGGTATTGCCAGTATCTACTGTCCTACGGATAGTTACAGTTACGAGTGTACCAATCTCTGTTTCTACAGTACGGATCTGATCGGTACCTTGAAAGTTTAATGTCTGTTGCTTATCTTTATAGGTAAAAAGGGGCTTGCCAGTAAAGCTTGTCGTTGAGTAACTAATGCTGATATTCTTACCTTGAAACTGGTATAAGTTTGGTACTACTTCTGAGGCATTAGCTGATAATACAGGTATTGCTGTTAACAGCATACCTAATGTGAACGATCCAATCAAGTTTCTTGTTTGCATATCTAAAAAAGTTTTTGCTAGTTTGACCGAGATACTTACCCGAATGGGATGACAACAGGTATCAAACCAATTTTAAAAGTAGATATTACTACAATCGTGTAAAAAGAAACACATTGCAATGCTTGTTAATCTATTTGCAATAATTTCTAATATTCTGTAAAAGTTTGATCTGCGAACCTAATAACCCTTGGGTAGTTTTAAAAAATACACCCAGATATGCTATGGGCAAAAAAGTAGTACAGCAATAAGTTTATATATCATCTCCTTTGAGGGGATTTGATTTCATTTTCGTCTTATTCCCTCAATAACTAGCAACTTGAGTTAGATTTAAATTTTGAAATACCCTTTGGGGTTTTATTTTAAAATTGGAAATTTTGTATTGCTTATGAAACGGCGATCGTACATGCTTTTAGGATTTTTCCTCAGCCTTATTTTAACTATCGTGCCAATGGCTGGCAATTTCACTAATGCTGCAACGCCAACAGCAGTCACACCTGTCTCTGCTCTCTCATTCACCCAAGGAGTGCAAAAAACAGTATTAGACAACGGTTTAACGGTATTAACCAAGGAAGTTCATACTGCTCCCGTGGTGAGTGTGCAAGTTTGGTATAAAGTTGGTTCGCGCAACGAGGTTAAGGGAGAGAATGGTATTTCTCACCAGCTAGAACATTTAATGTTCAAAGGTACAAATGACCGTCCTGTACAGTTTGGACGGTTGTTTAGTGCTTTGGGTAGCCAGTTCAATGCTTTTACTAGTTATGACGAAACAGCTTATTTTGGCACAGTGCAGCGAGACAAATTAGAAGCACTGCTGACACTAGAAGCCGATCGCATGGAAAATTCCTTAATTGGGCCTGAACAACTCACCAGTGAAAAGCGGGTGGTGATCTCCGAGTTACAAGGATACGAAAATTCACCAGGTTATCGTCTGAGTCGGGCAGTGATGCGGGCTGCTTTCCCCAATCGAGCTTATGGTTTATCGGTGGGAGGCACAAAAGCCGATGTAGAGCAATTCACGGTGGAGCAGGTACGGAATTATTACCAAACCTACTACAGCCCAGAAAATGCCACGTTGGTGATTACCGGAGATTTTGCCACAAAACCCGCACTCAAAGTTGTCCAAGAAACTTTTGGTAAGTTATCGCAACGACCAAAAAAGAATACGACACTCCCTAATGCTAGGAGAGCAATTGATAATTCCTCGGCATCTTCTTCCATTGCTAACGCTTCCCCGTCTACCCCTGTTGCGAAAAAAGCACCGATTGTCCTCAAGCAACCTGGAAGTGCAGCACTATTGCAAGCGGTGTATCCTCTGCCAGATATCAAACATCCTGATGTTCCGGCAATTGATTTGATGGATGCCATTCTTACAGGTGGACGTAGTTCTCGACTGTATCAGGCTTTGGTGGAATCTGGACTCGCTAGTTCAGTGAGTGGTGGTGCTGCTGAACTCATCGAACCGGGTTGGTATGAAATTGATGCTACGGCGGCTCCCGGTCAAGAACTAGGGAAAATTACCCAGGTATTCCAGGAATCTTTAGCAAAATTGCAACAGCAGCCAGTCACCTCAGAAGAGTTGAAGCGGGCGAAGACGCAACTGCAAGCCTCATATATTTTGGGTAATCAAGATATCACGAGTCAAGCTAATCAACTGGGATATAACCAAACGATCGCAGGGGATTATCATTTTATTGAAAGGTATCTGGCTGCGATCGCGAAAGTAACTCCTGCTCAAGTCCAAAAAGCAGCGAAAACTTACCTCAATCCGGCTCAACAAACCATCGGTTTCTTTGAGCCGACTCAACCAGATGGTAAGCCAGGAACTTCTAGCGCTGGTTCTAGTCGCACGGTGGAAAATTTCAGCCCTGGTAAGCCTGTAGATCCAGCAGAACTAGCAAAATATTTGCCACCTGCCACATCAGAGACAGATTCAGCTAAACAATCACTACCAGAAGAGTTTACCTTAAAGAATGGTTTGAAGGTTCTGCTGTTGAGCGATCGCAATCTTCCCACTATTAACCTGAGCGGACAAATTGACGCTGGTGCTGAATTTGATGGCAATCAAAAAGCTGGATTAGCGAATCTAACTGCAAGCAACTTAATGAATGGGACACAGACTAAAAATGCTCTGACCCTAGCAAAAACCTTAGAAGACCTGGGAGCCGGTTTGAGCTTCGGTGCTAGCCGTGAGGGAGTTAACGTCAGCGGTGAGGGACTTTCAGCAAATTTGCCAATATTAATTCAAACTCTGGCAGATGTGTTAGAAAACGCCACTTTCCCCGCAGATCAGTTAGAACTAAGTCGCCAAAGGGCATTGACAAGTCTGAAAGTTCAACTGGATGACCCTAGAGGTTTGGGAAGGCAAGTATTCCAACAGGCAATTTACCCTGAAAATCATCCATTCCACAGCTTTCCCACAGCCGATAGTTTAAAGACTATTACTCGTGATGATTTGCTTGGTTTCTACCAGACACACTACCGACCAGATACCACGACGATCGCTTTGGTGGGAGACTTTGATTCAGTTAAGGTAAAAGCTTTGCTAAATGAAGTGTTTGGTAAATGGCAAGCCACAGGTAAGCCACCTGTTCTCAAAATACCAACCGTACCATTTCCGCAAACTTTGACACAACTAAATAAAGTAATTCCCGGTAAAGCTGAGGCTGTCACCTACATCGGCTACAACGGCATCTCTCGCAAAGATCCGCGTTATTATGCGGCACTGGTGCTAAATCAAATTTTGGGTGGTGATACCTTAGCCAGCCGCTTGGGTACGGAAGTGCGCGATCGCCAAGGTTTAACCTACGGTATATATAGTGGTTTTGCCGCCGGGATCAATCCGGGGCCCTTCTTGATTCAAATGCAGACTGCTCCTCTTGATGCCCAAAAAGCGATCGCCAGTACTCTCGCTTTACTAAAACAGTTACGCGAGCAAGGAGTAACTGAAGCTGAATTCAACACAGCAAAACGCTCAATTACCAATAGCTATCCTGTGGATTTAGCTAATCCCAGTGATGTAGCAAGCATCATTTTGGATAATGCTGTTTTAGGGCTTTCACGCTCAGAAATCCGAGAGTTTCCTCGACGGATTGAAGCAGTCACTATGGCTAATATGCAACAGGCAATTGAAGATTTAATTAAGCCAGAAAATCTGGTGATTGTCACCGCTGGGCCTGGAGATGCTGTAACCAAAGGCAGCTAATCACCTCAGATACATAGTAATGGGATTTGATTTGAAAAAATCGCAATAACAAGATTCCCGACTTCTTTAAGAAGTCGGGGATTTCATTGTTTACGAATGATTTAGCTCCAGCATAGCTGCCTCCTTCAAATTGAATAAGACACTGGAAAGGACTTTGCATCCTTTGGCTTCACATACACTCGCTGTAGAGGTTCTAACTTTAAGTCATTAAAGCGATCGCGTGTTAAATGCGCCATCACTACTTGCCCGTCATCGAAAGTTAATTCCACCTGAATTTCCCAACCCAAATGTATTAATCGGCTTACTGTTGCAGGTGTAGTCGTACCGTTTGCAGCCTTTTCTAAAATCACATCTTGCGGACGCAAAAATACTTGTGGGTGTGGCGCATCAAACCCGCTACTTTGAAAAATCTTTGAAGAGCTGGGTAATACATTCACCGGGCCGATGAAGCTCATTACAAATGCGGTGGCGGGATTATCATAAATTTCTGCTGGTGTCCCTACCTGTTCCACACGTCCTTTATTCATCACCACAACCTCATCGGAGACTTCCATTGCTTCTTCTTGGTCATGGGTAACGAAAACTGTGGTAACATGAACCTCATCATGGAGGCGGCGTAACCATGCCCGTAAGTCTTTGCGAACTTTAGCATCAAGTGCGCCAAAGGGTTCATCTAGCAATAAAACTTCCGGTTCTACTGCCAATGCCCTTGCTAAAGCTACCCGTTGTCTTTGACCACCAGAAAGTTGTGATGGATAGCGATCGCCTAATCCAGTCAATTGCACCAATTCGAGTAACTGTTCTACCCGTCCTTTAATCTTCTTTGGCTGTGCCTTACGAATTTCTAAGCCAAAGGCAATATTTTGCTTAACTGTCAGATGCTTGAATAGGGCGTAGTGCTGAAATACAAACCCAATATTTCGCTGTTGCACACTTTGGTATGTAGCGTCCTTACCGGTAAGCAGGATTTTGCCGCTATCTGGCATTTCTAAACCTGAAATTAACCGTAGTAGCGTAGATTTACCCGATCCCGATGGCCCAAGTAATGCAACTAGCGAACCACTCTTAATTTCTAGGTTAACCTCATCAACTGCCTTGAAACTCCCGAATTGTTTGGAGACGTTCTCAACTACTATACCCACTGCTACTATAACCTCTGCAACTAAATCTACAGATCCTTGGTAGGATTACTGTGTCCTACATATACCATACATTGTTATTTATGGATGAACAAGATTTAGCTACCGCAACTGCCGCAATCGAGGAAGCTACAGTCAGCACCACTGCAATCTAGGGAACTACAATCAGCAGCACCACAATCTAGGGAACCACAATCGGGTGTTATGCTAACGATCTCGACACAATTACAGCCCAAATCGGCACAATCAAAACAGTTAGTATTGTCGCTACTAATAAATGAGGATTTTTGAGCAACTTTACCAGATGCTTGTCGTTGCTGCATATCTGCTTCATCCTCTGTAGATTCTTCTGAGTTTTCGCTATGCATTCGCAAAATTTGATTGGCTTGCTTGCAAGCTTGAAATCGTTCGTGGGAATTAACAAAAGCTGCTTTTAATCCTTCCTTGGCAACTACCCGCTTAATGTATTGAGAGCAAGATTCGCCGCCATATAGTATTCTGTGGGCACAAGCAAAACCTTTGTGCGGAGAAATATGTTTTTGATATCCATTAATTGCGGCAGTACTAAGTTGTCTAGTAAAAGAATCGAATAAGGAAATTTGCATATTTTATAACTGGGGCATTGGGCATTGGCACTAACCAATATTCTTTAGTACTTACGCAAAAGCTCTCTAAAACTCTTATTTTTGTGCGTTCTACCATGCAAGAAGCCGCTCTGCATCTATGCAGTTCGTTTTTCATGATTTTGCGTAAGTCCTGTTCTTCATTCTTCCCAATACTCAATAGCAAATACTCAATACCCCATGCCCAATACTTCGACTCCGCTCAGTACAAGTGCCCCATGCCCCATGCCTAATGCCCAATACTTCGACTCCGCTCAGTACAAGTGCCCAATGCCCAATGCCCCAGGTTCAATTCGTATCGAAACATTAAGGAATATTGCATTTAAGCAGAAACCTAGAGGTAAAGCGCCAAATCACCCAAAAGACCGTGGTAGTATGCTCTCGGTAAATGTGAAGATTGGGAGAAAGACCTTTGACACTACGGGTTGCTGTTATTGGGTCAGGCCCTGCTGGTTCATCTGCCGCAGAAACACTGGCAGCCTCTGGGATTGAAACCTACCTGTTTGAGCGGAAGCTAGACAATGCGAAGCCTTGCGGGGGTGCAATTCCCCTATGTATGGTGAGTGAATTTGACTTACCACCAGAGATTATCGATCGCCGGGTACGGAAGATGAAAATGATTTCGCCTTCCAATCGCGAGGTTGATATCAATCTGATAAATGAAGATGAATATATAGGAATGTGCCGCCGGGAAGTACTAGATGGCTTTTTGCGCGATCGCGCGGCCAAACTAGGCGCAAATTTAATTAATGCCACTGTTCATAAACTTGATATACCAGGAAACAATACCGATCCCTATACGATTCATTACGTTGACCACACAGATGGTATATCACAGGGTATTGCCAAAACTCTGAAGGTGGATGTAATTATTGGGGCAGATGGGGCTAATTCCCGCGTTGCCAAAGAAATGGACGCTGGGGATTACAATTATGCGATCGCTTTCCAAGAGCGGATTCGCTTACCCGAAGACAAAATGGCCTACTATAACGACCTCGCCGAAATGTATGTCGGTGATGACGTTTCTACTGACTTCTACGCTTGGGTTTTCCCCAAATATGACCACGTAGCTGTCGGTACTGGTACGATGCAAATCAATAAAGCCAGCATCAAACAGTTACAAGCTGGTATCCGCGCTCGTGCATCCGAGAAGCTAGCAGGCGGTAAAATCATCAAAGTCGAAGCCCACCCCATTCCCGAACATCCCCGTCCCCGTCGTGTTGTTGGTCGCATCGCTTTGGTGGGAGATGCTGCTGGTTATGTTACCAAGTCTTCTGGTGAAGGTATTTATTTTGCGGCTAAATCTGGGCGGATGTGTGCCGAAACCATTGTCGAAGCATCTAACAGTGGTAGCCGTATTCCTACAGAAGGCGACCTGAAGGTTTACCTGAAGCGTTGGGATAAAAGATATGGACTCACTTACAAGGTGCTGGACATTCTGCAAACCGTATTCTATCGTTCTGACGCCACCCGCGAAGCCTTTGTGGAAATGTGCGATGACCTCGATGTACAACGGCTAACATTTGATAGCTATCTGTATAAGACTGTTGTCCCAGCTAATCCCATCACCCAATTGAAGATTACTGCTAAAACTATTGGTAGTCTAATTCGGGGTAATGCCCTTGCACCTTAATTGCGTGTAAAGGATTGGAAATTACAGCAAATACATTACTCAATTTTGTGGGGTGGACATCCTGCACGCTTATGAATCAGGGCGGGCAAGATGCCCACCCCACAATATATGTTTCCGAAGGGTAGCAACTGGCGCAGCCCAGAGAGAAAAAAGAGATTTTACGAGTCACCTTGAAAGGGTAGTTTTCGATGTTTTAGATAGCACAACTCTTTACTTAGTACAGTTTTGCATAAAAGTGTAGCGTTTTTAATGCAAGCCGACGCATTAACAATGCAAGCCGACGCATTAACAAGGCGGCCGACGCATT
>NZ_JAVRCL010000016.1:109395-124270 GCF_034530775.1 Nostoc sp. DedSLP04
CAAGCCGACGCATTAACAATGCAAGCCGACGCATTAACAAGGCGGCCGACGCATTGTCATTGGAGGGTATTGCCGAATTTAATTCGCTATGAATTAATGAAATGTTGTACTTAGTTAGTAAAGAAGGCAAATCATGCAACTACATCGATTCGACAACATTCAGGAATAGTGGATATCTTAGACTGGCAACTGAAGGCGATCGCTCCAATTAAATTACTTTGGTGAGAGTTTTGGCAAACCTCCTCTAACTTGTCACACTTGGGGGGAGATTAAGTATGCTGTATTCTGAACTTCAGCGATAAATTGCTTTTTGAATAAATGCTTAATTTTATTTCTTATTTGTTTTTAGCTCAAGCATCGCCTTCTCCTGCACCACAGGAAATCTTCGTTCCTCAACAAACAAGACCTTTAACAGGATATCTTGACGAAGTACCAGTATTTAACAGTAATAATCCAGAAGTAGTTAAGAGTGAAGGAATTCTGCTATCTACATTTCCTCCTCAAAACAAAAAAGTGCCCAGCGCCCATCTGAACTTTCCATTTCAGGGAAGGTTTGATTTATTTTCTCACCATATTGCTAGAGCGATTGAGACGCCAAATGATTTGCGGACTCTTTATTTGGGAGTGATTGTTTACAATCCCAGCGATCGCTCTGCAACTGTCAATATATTGCAAGCAGCTAGTTATGTGAGTCAACCTGATGCACCTTTTATCAAGCTTCCCGCCATGCAATCAAATAATTCGGGAAACATTTATGCAGGGCCTGGCGATCGCGTCATGAATGATGTGCTGCGAGTCAGACGACAAGGATGGCCAGCCCAGTTGGTAATTCCACCAAAACAAAGCCGGATGTTAATGAATCATCCAATTCCAGTGCGGACTTTAACGCCGCCATTGAATGGACGTTCTACTTTATTACGTTTGTATAGCGATCGTCCTGTTTATCTGGCGAACCTGGCCATGTTTGCCAAACCCAATGCCGATGGTAGCGAACGAGCGCCTACTTTAGAAGAATGGGAGAATTTATTAGAAAATGGTGATTTTGCTGGGCCCCGCGAATCTGCTCCCAGTCCTCCAGATAAGCTTGCAGGAGCAACAGAAATTTACGGACGGGTAGCGGGAGTAGCTGTTGGCTCTCGTTGGCAAGCACAAGTTACCGACTCTAATAGTTCATACCTAACAATTCCCGAATTAGGACAAGCTTTTTCCTACGGTTTAAGTACCCTTTTAGCTGGCAAAATGGGTACTGGACAAAACCAAACTGCTAAACTCGTAGCGCGCTATCCTGGTACTGCTTACGAAGCTCACGGCAACTACGGCATTGAATACAATATCTCTCTACCATTATTCAACAATACGGATAAGCTGCAAACTATAAATGTACTTTTTCAAACGCCGATTAAAGAAGATGAGTTAAGTAAACCAGGGCTTCGCTTTTTTTCACCACCCGCACCAGCTGTCTTTTTCCGAGGCACTGTTCGTATTCGCTACAATGACGATAATGGCTTACCTATAACTCAATATTGGCATTTAGTTCAACAACGGGGGCAGATGGGAGAACCGCTGGCTCAATTAAAAATATCTCCTGGACAGCGCCGACTAGTAGAAATGGATTTTCTCTACCC
Organism: Nostoc sp. DedSLP04; assembly: GCF_034530775.1. Lineage (NCBI taxonomy): Bacteria > Bacillati > Cyanobacteriota > Cyanophyceae > Nostocales > Nostocaceae > Nostoc > Nostoc sp. DedSLP04. The sequence goes on from NZ_JAVRCL010000016.1 coordinate 111,021, forward strand.
ACCTGATGCTACGCCTCCTCAAATGCTGACAATTCAAACTGTAGATCGAAATTAACAATTTAAAATTCCAGAAGTATTGTATGGAATACAAGTCTTGAGTTGAGTGCAATTTCTGATAAAACAGATGTTGTTCTTAATCTCCTGGGGCAAAATAGAAAACATGACAATTGAATCCAATTCCTCTAATCTACCAACCCCAGAACCAGACCCCGAAAATGATTTGCAGCCGGATGACTTTGACGGGAGTGCAAATGAGAAAAACCTAGCCTCAGAAGCACTAGCGACACAACAAGCACTAGCAGCAATTCGGTCTTTGCAATCTCCGCAACATACAACTGCTTTACAACAAGCCCGTTCTGACTTCAAACAACCCATTAGCAAGCAATTCACAGTTAAGCCGAGAGCATTGCTGATTATTTTAATCGCGATCGCCATTACCTTCACTGGGATTATCCTCAATAATTGGATCGTCGGCATTATCGGAACACTGATGGCTTTGCTACTATCCCTGGCGATATTATTGCCTTGGTTGCAAGAAGTTTTAGACGAATGGTTTTCACCCCAAGAACGTACCCTGTTTGTGGCCTTTTTGGGACTAATAGTAGCCATTATCGGCACGATCAGGTTCACAGGTGTAGGCGATCGCTTGCTGCTTTTAGGACGCCAGATTAACTGGGAAACTGCTGGTAGCCTTGCAGAATGGTTTGGCGCTTTGGGGCAAATTCTCATCGCCATCATTGCCGTTTACGTAGCATGGCGACAATATGTTATTTCCAAAGACTTGACAATTCAGCAAAATATGCTGACAGTTCAGCAAAATATCATCACCCAGCAACAGACAATTGATTCCTACTTCCAAGGCGTTTCCGACTTGGTATTAGATGAAGAAGGATTATTAGAAGATTGGCCCCAAGAAAGAGCGATCGCTGAAGGACGCACTGCGGCAATTTTAAGTAGTGTCGATGGTAGTGGGAAAGCGAAAATTCTCCGTTTTTTGTCACGTTCCAAGTTGCTGTCGCCCCTAAAACGCGATCGCTTATTAGGTCGAGCCATTCTTGATGGAACTGGCGGATATGCAGAAGACCGCCTCGAAGGTGTGCGCGTCATCGATTTAGGCGTAATGCTAGCCGCAGCAGACCTTTCTGGTACTGATTTACGTTGGACTGATCTGAGCGAAGCTAATCTTGTCCGCGCCAATCTGAGCGGTTGCGATTTAGTAAAAGCCAACCTCTCCCGCACAATTTTATATGGTGCGAATCTCAATGATGCTGACATCAACGGGATTCGCCTATTCTATGGTGTAGTAGATAAAGCCTCACCCCGCAGTCGCACCCAACCACCAGATTATGAAACCGGCGAACAAACCGGCGCTGTGGTAGAAAATGCCGATTTCAGTAACGTACAACGAATGTCTGAGTCTACACGTAACTACTGTTGCACTTGGGGTGGCGAGAAAACTAGAGGTACTATTCCTGGTGGTTGTGAAGGTATTCCTAATAAGTTGGGAAGATAGTGACAGCAAAATCTAGAATTCAGGAGTAAAACACCCTTTAGGGACTGACAAAAAATAAAATATACAAGCAATATTAACAATTCAAAATTCAAAATTCAAAATTAAAGACATTTTCAGACGGGGATTTAAACCCCATCTGAAACTGACCGGAGGCGGAGTGGTTTTACTCCTAAATTCTGAATTCAGAATTTAGGAGTAAATAGTTATCCTGGCAAAAGAGTATCATATTGTACAAAAATTATTGACATTGTTTACAAGTATTAATTTGCTTGAAAAAGTTTAGATAAAATGCCAGCATTCTAGAAATTTGATTGCTATATTAGATTAAATAACTATTCTGGCAAGGGTTTAAAAGCTGTGCGGGATGATTTACAGGGATTGGAAATTAGTCAGAACGATCTGCAAAAGCTGACTAATTTACCTGTCAATGAGAAACTTATAATCATTACAAATCCTCTCAAGAGATTAGTAAATGTATATATACAAAAACTTCAAAGCTCTGAAGGAGCGACTGTAGTTTTTATTGGATTTTCTACATTTCTTTTTGTCTATATTTTATTCGATCTAATTATTAAAATGTTTGTGACGTGGATAACAATTCCATCATGGATATTATTATTTTTTTTAGGACTTTGGGTTGGCGGTCTGACGCAAAGTATTTTGTATTTTATCTGGAAAAGTAAAAGTAAGCTTGTTAAAGCTAATATGACAAAATCTCTGCAAATCCTGTTAAACGAGGTTAATAGATATAATACTGTTATTAGAGTTATAGATATTAATGACCAAATAGAAGAAGCTGGTAATCCAGAAGTGATTATCAAGGAAAGAGAGGATGTAATCGAAGCGCTTAAACTTACCAAAACTGATTTAGTTCGCGCTTTGAAGACAGAAAGGATTTTGAGAAAAAATAAGAATTTTATCCTCAGTAATACAGAACTATTTGTCAACAATTTAGCAACTTTAACAGCGATGCAAGTAACAGAGGAGGCTACTGAACATGGAAGGTTACTCAATGAAGCATTACAAATTGCATTAGATGTGCAATACGAAATGAAAAGATTACAGACTCAACGTTAAGATAATTTGTAATTAAGTTTTGTAATAGGAATTTAGAAAGCACTCGTAAATTCACTCGGTACTCAGTAAGAGTTAGAGAAAGCGTAGATGCTATTGATAAATCCATAGAGGTTGCTGGGTGAATTGGCTTCCAGTCTGCTAGTAAAATATTCTCAATGGCTTTTTTCCATAATCTTTCCCACGGTTGCAATCCCCGGTCTAACATAAAGAATAATCGTAAAGCGATCGCTTATCCGTATGGACTGGAAAGAAATTAGAGGGAACTGGGTAATCATTCCCCAAAATCCCATAGGTATCGTTCATTTTTTAGGAGGTGCATTTGTCGCCACTGCACCGCACATCACTTATCGCTGGTTGCTCGAACAACTGGCAAGTAAAGGCTACGTTGTAATTGCTACGCCTTTCGTCAATACATTGGATCATACTGCGATCGCCAAATCTGTGCTGTTAAACTTTGACCGCACCCTCGAACGATTGCATGATTCTAGGGCATTACGCAAGCTTTACTTTCCCATCTACGGCGTTGGACACAGTATGGGCTGTAAACTCCACTTGCTGATTGGTAGCCTGTTTAAAGTAGAACGTGCAGGGAATATTTTAATATCCTTCAACAACTACGCCGCTAAAGAAGCTATCCCTCTAGTAGAGCAGTTCAATTCTACTTTGAAAATCGAATTTACCCCTTCGCCGTTGGAAACTAACAAACTTGTCCAAGAACATTACAATGTCCGGCGCAATTTATTAATAAAATTTAGTAATGACACCATCGATCAATCGGCAGCTTTAACCAAAATCTTACAAGAACGTTTTGATGAGATGGTGACAGCACAAACGTTACCAGGAAATCATACAACACCTTTGGGTCAAGATATTAAATGGCAAACGGGAACATCTTTTACCCCCTTTGATGCTTTAGGGCAATGGTTCAAACAAGAAGCATACCGTGACTTAAACCAGTTAAAAAGCAATATTCTTTTATGGCTAAATCCTTTGGGAACACCATAATATTTATGACTGTTAAATAGTCGTAAATTCGATCGGTAAATAGAAATGAGTTATAGTGCTTTTAATTTGAGTTTAATAAAGACCAAATCCTCAAATCCTTAAGCCTGTTGCTACAAAGAAGGGTACTCTCTCTTTCTTTTTAAGAGAGAGGAATCAAAATATATTGCATACATAGATATGTAGCGACTACTTTAAGAGTTCTCCATTGCGCTAGCGTCTCCCCTTCTCTCAAAGGGAGAGGCTAACGCCAAGAGAGAAGCAGTATCCGCAAGGTACAATAGCACTATAGCAGCATTTCTATATTGATATTACTAGCTTATTAGCTGACATCATATTTTTATTTTAGATTTTGGCAAAAAATTATTAATGAGTGTTTTCAACAAATTTATATGTTTCAAATACTAATAATTGATGACGACTATTCAATAAAAATACTCCTGAAAAGGATGTTGGAAAAACAGGGTTATGAAGTAGTTACTGCCAGTAGCGGTGAAGAAGGAATAGAAAAGGCACTAGCTTATCGTCCAGCACTAATTATTTGTGATTGGATCATGCCAGGGTTGAATGGTCTGGAAGTTTGCCACCACATTAAGACAGACCCCAAATTTTTCACCACATTTTTTATTTTATTAACATCCTTAGATTCCGTTGCCGATTGCGTCAAAGGTCTAGACGCTGGTGCTGATGATTTTATCTCTAAACCTATTGAGCATAATGAATTACAAGCACGGGTAAGAGCAGGATTACGCCTGCATCAGTTGAGTAGAGATTTGCAGGCTCAAAAGTTGCTTCTAGAATCAGAAATGTCAGAAGCAGCAGAATATGTGCGATCGCTGCTACCTCTTTCTATGGCTGAACCCTTCAATATAAATTTTCGATTCATTCCCTCACGACAACTCGGCGGTGACTGTTTCGATTACTATTGGCTCGATGATGACTATCTGGCAATTTACCTACTCGATACTGCCGGACATGGACTCAAAGCTACTCTTCCTTCTGTTTCAGTGCTGAATTTGTTGCGTTCCCGTGCGCTCAAAGGTCTTGATTACTATCAACCTAGTGATGTATTGAAGGCTTTAAATGACACTTTTCAGATGAATTATCAAAATGATAAATACTTTACGATTTGGTACGGAGTTTACAACCGAATCAACCGCCAGTTAATTTATGCTAGTGCAGGTCATCCACCAGCAGTTTTAGTAACCGGCACATCTCCAAGAAAGTCTGAAGTTCAACTCCTAAAAACCCCTGGTATGCCAGTTGGCATGTTTCCAGAGGCAAAATATGTTGATGGGTTTTACAATATTGAAAAATTCAGTACCCTTTATATTTTTAGTGATGGCGCTTATGAAATAACTAAATCAGACGGCACACTTTGGAGTTTGGATGCTTTTATTCAGCTACTGGTTAGCTTACAAGGTTCTGTTGATAGCCAACTCGATCGCGTACTCAGTTATTTAATAGCTCTGAACTCCAAAGATGCTTTTGATGATGATTTATCTATTTTGCAAATGAAGTTTGATTAATTATGTATTAGAGACTAAAACCTGATTAAATGCATCTTGGCTGGGAAATATTTCAAATACTTTATCCATATTAGTCAGTTCAAATAATATTCTGACTTGCTCATTAATTGAACAGAGAACAAGCTTAATATCTGCGGCTCGCAAGGTTTTAAAAGCTAATACTAAAGCTCCCAAACCCGAACTATCCATAAACGTTACATCTTTAAAATCAACTAACACAATTTTCGCACCACTTTCTAGAATATTTGTGATATTTTGTCGAAAGTCTTGTGAAGTTGTGGCATTCAAATTACCACTGAGCTTAATAACTTTTACTTGCTCTCTCATAATTATGTCACTCTGACTTATGTAAATAATACTCTGATTTCGCTATTATAGAACATTTAAAAATGCTTGTAAAATAAAATTTAAGATTAAATATTGATTAATAATTGATAATTAATCGGGATAGAGAAAGATTAATTATAAAAATTTGAATCTATTTTTTTGTAATTAAAAAAATTATTAGCTTAATTATGTATAGTTTTTTTACTATAAATAGACCAACTATAAATCAACCAGCTAAGTAAGTTGTCACGATCGACAACTGGTATATTTAGTTTTGTAAAGATGCTCAAATGACCAATTTATAAGCAGTTCGTTGATTTGATGTTCTATCATGTATGTTGATTTTTGAACGCCGCCTTACTTGCATCTTCTCGATTTAGATATATACTTACTTACATACAAGCTGAAGTTACTGCTTTTCAGATTATTTACCAAAGATTTTTGCAAAACTGAAATTCTCCAATAAATCTCACGATCGTAGCTGTCATTAAGCAATTCAAAATTCCAACAGTCTGAACTACACTTACGTATAGCTAAACCTAGTCCAGCAGCAGCTTTTCCTCCGTGAGTATTTATGATAGTAACTAGGATCTACATTTATTTATGTCCAATTACTTACATAATTGAAAAAATTTACCTCTGGACTACCGCTCTAGAGCCAAAAATTTAGGTTTAAACAGCGCCAAGCAAGCTAGAACCGACACCAAGGCTTTAAAAGAAGTTTTCTCAAGGCGATCGCCTTTGCTATTTTAGTATTCCCAATATCTGTCATTTATCGACAAATAATACAAAAAGTAAAGAGTTATGAATTTGTTACTCCTGTACAGACGCGATTAATCGCGTCTCTACTGCTCACGCCCTCAAACAGGACTCACTTTGGCTCTGTAAAGCAGCTTCTCACCTTGAAGGTAGCCAGTGTAGCGTATTTTGACTGTTTCTCCAGGTTGTGCAGTTCCCTCCAGCAATTGGTGCAGTTGGGGATCGTAAGGTAATTCTGCTCCCACAGGGGCGATCGCTTCTACTCCCCACGCCTGTAATAGCTTTTCTAGGGGTTTCTGCACCAAGGGTACTATTTTGACTGCTGCTAGCTGAGGATTTTCCTGCGCTTTCTGTGCTGCTGTGGGCCATTGCAATAATAAAGACTCCAGCAGTTGCAAACTCGACTGCTGGAGTTCTTGTAGCAATAATTCTCGCTGTTGTTCTAATTGAAGTTGCGAGCGATCGTACTCTCTTCTTAAATCTGTAATTTCTTGTAACAATTCCTGAGTAGGCGCTGTTTTCTCTGGTAACAACTCTACGGTTGAAAAAGTTGCGATTAATTCATTCAATGGCATCTGTAGCACTGGCGAAAGCTTAAGCAGCACATCTACCCGCATCTGCTCTAACTTTCCTTGGCGTAAGCGTAAAAGTTGACGCTCTGAGACACCAGCAGCGCGACTCAGACCTTTAAAACTAGAAATACCTACCTGTTGCATTAAATCTTGCAACTTTTGGGAATGGAGCATTGGGGCATGGGGCATGGGGCATGGGGCATGGGGCATTGGGCATTGGGCATTGGGAAATAATTGTTATAACTCCTAACTCCTAACTTTTAACTCCTAACTCCCCAGTTCCCAATGCCCTATTCCCTATTCCCTAATTTCTATTCTTCCAGTAAACTTCTCAACATCCAAGCTGTCTTTTCGTGTACTTGCATCCGTTGAGTCAATAAATCGGCGGTAGGTTCGTCGTTAACTTCCTCTATCACCGGGAAAATAGACCGTGCAGTTCTGACTACGGCTTCTTGTCCTTCCACAAGTTCGCGAATCATCTCCACAGCTTTCGGAACTCCGGGAGTTTCTGGAATCGAACTTAGTTTGGCATATTCGCTGTAGGTTCCTGGTGCAGGATAGCCAAGCGCTCTAATTCTTTCGGCTATTAAATCAACTGCTAAGGCTAATTCTGTATACTGGGTTTCAAACATCAAATGCAATGTTTGAAACATCGGCCCCGTTACATTCCAATGAAAGTTATGAGTTTTCAGATACAGTGTATAAGTGTCAGCTAACAGGTGAGATAAACCATCGGCAATTTTAGCCCTACTCGCCTCGTCAATGCCGATATTTACATTTTTGACTGTTACTTTCGATGACATAATGTTCTCCTAATTAGGTTATATGTAATGGGGGATTGGAAATTGGGCATTGGGAATTGGGGCATTGGGCATTGGGCATTGGGGAGGCAGTGCAGTCTTCTCCCAAAGGGAGAGGCTAGCGCCAAGGGGTCTCCCCAAGTGGAGCAACTGCCGTCATTGGGCATTGGTTATTAATTATTCTCCCTCATCTCCCTATTCCCCATGCCCCATGCCCACTCCCATTTTCTATGCCAAGTGCATCTTCAAAACGCTACGGGGTGCTTTACGAACTCTGGCTAAAACGGTTTCTTTGCCTAAACGCTGGCAAGCTTCATACCGATGGCAACCAGAAAAGCCATAATATTGTCCATCTACTTCTAGGACATCAATAGGTTCTTGCTGCCCAATTTCCGCAATCGATTCCATTAAGGCTTGTACTTTATTTGGATCGTTTGTACGGGGCAATGGCCGTTTTATCTGATTTAATGGAATTTCTTGGACTCTAACCATAAAGAGTTTATCCAACTAGTTCTGTTTTTTATCTCTAAATAAATCATAGTCGTTATGACTTCATTTTGCAACTAGTATTTAGGGCAAAATTGGTAATGGTATCATTGGAGCATTCATGCGACAAAAAAACCGCGCTACAAAGCAATTGGAAAATCAGCTCCAACGACGCATTAAGGGGCAGAAGACGCTTGAGTACTCGCTATCGCTTCCCTATCAGGTAGCCATGAAATTTTCATTTTGGCGTTTTCCCCACGCTGTGCTTACAACATTTTGTCTATTGGGACTGACTGCTGCATCAGGGCCTGAGAGCAACATCCAGGATATAGAACTGAAAATTGGGATTGTGCAAAGATTTGGCGCCGAAGCCACAGCCAAGCTGCAATTGGAACCTATAAAAGGCGATCGCTTAAAGCTAAAATTTCAAACGGGCAATAAGCAGCAAATCCTGTTTACTAAGAATCCTGTAAAGCTGGAAACAGTCATGCAAGCTTTACCCCAGTCAGCAGTCGAAGAAGTAGTAGTTTTGGGCACATACCGCACTTTTGAAACTGCGGAAGACAGTGCTAATAAATGGCGTTCTCAGGGAATGGAAGTGGAAATAGCCCAGCCAGAACGCTGGCAGGTTTGGGCTAAACGAGATGTTTACAGCACCCCTTTACTGCGACGCTTGTTATTACAAAACATCCAAGCTTCTACTAAAGATAAAGTATATCTTGATACTAAAGTTTTGAAGCAAGTGCCGCGAGTGAGTTGGGTGGTGGATGGTAATCGCTATAGCCCAAATGACTTGGAAATTAGCACTGATAAAAACTTAATTCGGGTAAATAAAACCGAAAAACCAGAGTTTGCTCGTCTTTATGCCGGTCGAATGAATTTGCAGCCAAATGCTTATGGCACATACACTCTCGTTAACCAAGTACCTTTAGAAACTTATTTGCGTGGAGTTGTGCCTTACGAAATCGGAACAGATGCACCAAAAGCGGCGCTGGAAGCTCAGGCAATTCTCGCTCGGACTTATGCCTTGAGGAATTTACGTCGGTTTGCCGCAGATAACTATCAGTTGTGTGCTGATACTCATTGCCAAGTTTATTATGGGCTAAAAGGAGCAGCTGCTAAAACAGACCAGGCGATCGCCTCAACTAAGGGTAAAGTACTAACTTATAAAAATGAACTCGTAGACGCCCTGTATTCTTCTACCACTGGTGGCGTCACCGCTTCCTTTAGCGATGTCTGGAATGGCGAAGATCGTCCCTATCTGCGTCCTGTACTGGATGCTCCGACTAATTTTTGGGACTTGTCTAAGCAGAATTTAGCAAATGAAAAGAATTTTCAGAAATTTATTAATACGCAACAAGGATTTAATGAAAGCAAGTGGGATATGTTTCGTTGGCATAAGGAAACGCCTTTAAAAGATATTATCAAGGACTTGCAGAAGTTTTTACTCGTGAAAAACAGTCCCCATGCCAAATTTAAGACAATTCAGGCTATGGCAGTATTGGAGCGCAGCCAGAGTGGACGTATCCTGCAACTTGCGGTTAAAACCGATCGCAGTACCTTTATTTTGCACAAAGACGAAGTTCGCAGTGCTTTTGCCGCTCCTACAAGTACGCTTTTTTACATCGAACCCCTGAACAAAGGCAAACCAGAACTCTGGGGATACGCTTTTATTGGTGGTGGATTAGGACATGGAGTCGGCTTGAGTCAAACTGGCGCTCAAAATTTAGCTAAACTAGGTTGGTCAAGTCCAAAAATTCTCCAATTTTACTATCCTGGTACTCAGATTCAAATTCTCAACAAAGAGACTAAGCTTTAAGCTTATTGGCATTCAAGTTGCATTTTTCGCTAGGAGTCGGGAGTTAAGAAGAGGCAAAAAATAGAGAGGAAACTCCATACTTAAAAAATTAAGCAGGAACACAACATTTACTGCGTTCCTGCCCACCATAAAATTAGACTTTTTTTCAAAGTCGCCTTCAGAGATAAACACGGCATTGCATTGCAAGGGTGTTAACTCTAGATATCCTGTTTGTATTTTGTCAACATTAGTAACTCTTGCAAGAGGTTTATGTTTGAGTTGTTTAACTCTTAGTAAAGGTCTTCTTCTTTGTGAGTTTCGATAGTTAAGTCAGAGGTTGGGTAGGCGACACAAGTCAGTACATATCCTTTCTCTATTTGTTCATCATCTAAGAATGACTGGTCACTCTGATCGACAGTACCCTTGATGATTTTACCTGCACAGGTCGAGCAAGCACCAGCGCGGCAAGAATAAGGCAAGTCAAGACCACCTTCTTCAGCAGCATCTAGAATATAGGTATCGTCATCAACGTCAATTGTTGTGTTAAGTCCTTCAGCCTCGTTGATTAGTGTCACTTTATAACTTGGCATTGAGAAATCCTCTCTTTTACAAACGGCAGTATAAGTTATCTTAAGGCAAAGGTCACGGCTGTTCTGTGGAATTAGCCGTTGGTTCAAATTTGCTTCAATTCTGATACTACGAGAAAAATTAAACGATGTAACTGGAAATTGAACCCGATTAGTAATGAAATTTAGTTACTTAATCCCGATAAGTTTTCTTTATATTATTTTCGACCCTAGCCAGGTTGTGATTAAAAAAAATTATATAAACAAAACGTAAACATGAGTAAGGTTAATGTTACCGATATTTTGTAGAACTTACGTAGAAGAGATTCACCAGCTCCTTTAAAAAATAGGGCTGTTTCATTTTCTAATCTGATTTAAATGCGCCCGTTATAACAGTAGAGATATAATTTTTATTTTGCCATTTTTTTGTTCATTATTATATTGACAAATGTCTGACATTATGAGTAGAAAAGGGGCTTTTCTTCTGAAGTCTTCCTTTTTGAGTACACGTAATTCTATCTAGCTTCAAATAAAGTCTTATTTATCCTTGAGAGGGTAGGACGAATGTTGTAGAGTCTAGACTGGTGAATCCCATGAAGAGAGAATCTGACTACTAGAAGCGTGGGAAGATCGAGAACAGAACTAATGAGGATCATGTATAATTCAGAAGCAGCTTTGGAAAAAGCAAGAGTGCGTGTAGGTTTGGTAGGTACTGGGTATGCGGCAAAGTTACGGGCTGAGGCATTGTTCCACGATCGGCGATCGCACATAGTCGCAGTTGTTGGTCATACAAGAGAAAAAACCGAAACCTTTGCTAGAGACTACCAGATTCAAGTCTTGAGTACTTGGCAAGAGCTAGTAGGGCGTGAAGATATAGACCTAGTAGCGATCTCTACTATTAATCGAGATCATGGTGCGATCGCTCGTGCAGCACTTAGCAACGGCAAACATGTGATTGTAGAGTATCCTCTTTCGTTGGATGTATTTGAAGCCGAGGAACTGATTGCCTTAGCCAAAGCACAACAAAAACTCCTACACGTTGAACATCTGGAACTTTTAGGTGGTTTGCATCAAGCTTTGAAGCAAAACTTAGACAAAATTGGTGAGGTATTTTATGTTCGATATAGCACCATCAATCCTCAAAATCCTGCACCCCGCAAATGGACTTATAACCACGAGTTGTTCGGCTTTCCCTTAATTGCTGCCCTGTCTCGCCTACATCGCCTCATCGATTTATTTGGTACAGTATTTAGTGTTAACTGTCATCAGCGATATTGGGAAATAGAACCGGAATACTACCAAACCTGTTTCTGCACTAGTGAACTGTCCTTTAACAGTGGACTTTTAGCCCAAGTCGTGTATGGCAAAGGCGAAAGTATTTGGCAATCAGAACGTAAGTTTGAAGTTCACGGTGAAAAAGGTGGTTTAATTTTTGATGGCGACACCGGAATATTCGTCCAGCCAGGGGAAACAACACCTATAGAGGTTGGGCCTCGCCGGGGTTTGTTCGCCAAAGATACGAGTATGGTGTTAGACCATCTTTTTGACGGGACTCCTTTGTACGTTACCCCAGAGGAAAGCTTGTATACCCTGCATGTTGCTGATACTGCACAAAGAGCTGCACAGACAGGGTTAACTATGTTTATGAAAGATACTTTAGATAAAAGTTAATGAAAACTGAACTAATTGTTATTTTATCCCAACGAGAAATAGAGAAAATGCGTCAAGCTGGGCGTTTAGCTGCTAAACTTCTCCAGCATCTAGAACCCTTTGTGAAACCAGGGGTTAGCACTCTCGAACTAAATGATGAAGCCGAACGTTGGACGCAAGCGCATGGAGCAAAAAGCGCACCCCTTGGCTATAAGGGTTATCCTAAATCGATTTGCACCAGTGTAAATGAGGTAATTTGTCACGGCATTCCCAACGCCAAGCAAATCCTCAAAGAAGGTGACATCATTAATATTGATGTCACACCGATTGTTGAAGGTTATCACGGCGATACATCCAAGACATTTTTTGTTGGTTCTCCTTCTCCAAAAACGAGAAAGCTGGTAGAGGTGACAGAAGAGTGTTTGCGTCTAGGTATTGCTGAAGTTAAGCCTGGGGCACGCATTGGCGATATTGGTGCAGCCATTCAAGAGTATGCTGAAGGACAAGGCTTTTCTGTAGTGCGAGATTTCGTTGGCCACGGCATCAGTAATATTTTCCATACTGCGCCGGATGTTCCCCACTATGGCACACGCGGTAAGGGCAAGCGCCTCAGAGCAGGGATGGTTTTTACCATTGAGCCAATGATTAATGAAGGTACTTACGAAGTCGAAGTTCTGGGCGATAAGTGGACTGCGGTAACGCGCGATCGCAAGCTTTCTGCTCAATGCGAGCATACCTTAGCTGTAACTGAAGATGGGGTTGAAATCCTTACCTTACCTGAAGGCGAGAATTACTGGGCTGTATGATTAATAATTCATAATTCATAATTCATAATTATGGGATTTGCAACTTGATTGGGGACTTCTAAGAAATAAATAGACTTCTTGGCATTTGTTGGGGTAAAGGGGAAGGTGGGGTTTCCTCTGGGGATAAGGGGTGGGGGAAAAGGGTAAAGAAATTCAAAATCCTTTCCCTTTAACATGAGTCCCTTTTCCCTAAGAGTGCAAAAAATATATTTTTGCAAGGTCAAATCTGCGACCAGAGCGTATGCAGAAACTCATGCGTTGCGGCGAATTCGGGGCAGAATCCGGGATTTTACTTCTTGCAGGAATGCTGAAATATCCCTCTTCTGTCACTTTCCGACATAAGCAAGTAGTAAATAACTGAAATT